>JAFGOQ010000097.1 GCA_016926405.1 Bacteroidales bacterium | reverse complement strand
TGTAAGTCCCCCATTGGTGAAATTTGTATTATTCATAAATAGATTTATCTCAGGTCCATTACTGTCATCAATAATGTTGTTACCTGTTCCTCCGACTTTTTGTGATTTGAAACCAGCAGCCGAAGAGTTGCTTGAATAAGCACTTATTGAAATTTTTCCATCGCCATAGTTATAGTTAATATCTTTAGGGACTATAAATGTTAGCTCGAAATTTCCATTATTTACTGTTGATGTTCCTTGAAAAATTATATTCTTCCAAGAATTAAATGAGAAAGGATCCTCACCTTTATTCCCTAAAGTAATTTCTTGACTTTTCTTATCGTAAACAGTGCAATATGCGGAGCCATTAAAGTTAGGGTTGATAATTCCAGAATTGGCAATATTTGCTTTTATTGTGATACTATTAAAAGCTTTTAATGTGTCGGTATTTGATATCCCGTTGCTTATAATATCTTTAATTACAATTTCTTGTGTTGGGTGTTGTAGTCGTAACAGAGGATCGCCCAAAAGTGAAAAATTTCTTTTGTTGAGATCGTTAGGCATAGCTATTTTTGTATTTCTTATAATGTCACCCATTTTAATGAAGTTGCCAGACGCATCTTTTTTCTTTAAGTTTTTATAGAAGTTGTAATTTAAAGTGAAATTATTTGAAGAGTAAACAATTCGTGAAGTAGAGAAAAGTGCCACAGCTCCAGCGTTTTCTTTCATTAGAAGATATTCACCAGTTGATTTATTTTCGTTATCCCATTTTGAAAAACTACACGATGCTGTAATAATAACAGGTAGATTGGTGTTGTTCCATGTATCAATATCTTCTTTAGTAATAACAGCCTCATGTGCCAGTTGTGTAGGTGAGCCGTGACCTGTGTAGTTTAATATTAAGGTACCTTGTTTTACACTGTTATTGATGGCATTATTTACAGTAGGATATCTTTCGATATCTGTTTTTTCCATTTTATAGCTGTCAAGATATATTTTCTGAGTAATTATTTCTGGATGGTTATCGTTAATGTAATTATTCAGTTTTTCAGCGTCATCGGCATGAAGATTATTGTCTCCGTCATCGGCTATAAAGGTAATTTTGTTTTGCCATAATCCAGCATTTGAGTTTTTTAGATACTGCTCAATTTTATTTATTACAGTCTCAGCTTCTGATCTGTTTTCCGCAGGAATTCTTCCTATAGCAATATCTAAAAGACCATTTCCTTCGCCCTCACCATTATCGAGAAGTCCAAAAAAATCGTCACTTACAAATGAATTGGTTTCTGTTAACGATTCAAGTGATTGATATGTTGGTAGTAAATTGTTTTCGGAAATCCACTGTTCGGTGTTGTTAAATGATCCGTTTCCTAAAAAAAGCAAATATTGGAATGGACTTGATGGCTGTCTATATAAATAAGACAGGAAATTTCTGATAGCGCAAATATCAGGCGATCCTGATGAAAACTCGTTGTATATATTGTTAGGAGTATATATTGAATACGATATATTGTCTTTTTCCTTATGAAATAATGCAAGTCGCTCGGCAGAACTATATAGTTCGGGTGTTGTTATAATTACAAGTTGAGTAGGTGTGTTTCCTTGTATGTTTTGGTTTTGTATAGAGCTAATAAAAGTTGGTTCTACAGCATTTGCAGGATTAAATATTATTTGTTTTTGAAGAATATCAGTGTTGTTCTTAAAAGTACCAACTGTACCATTTACTAATAGTTTTAATTGACTAGGATTAAAAATATTTGTAACCTCCCATGCTCTTAGCGATGAGTTGCAATTATTTACAGAAAACTCTGTTATTGAAGATGGCGATATAACCGATGGGTTTTGGATTGTAAGTAAATTGTTGTTGTATGTTGTTTTGCACCAGTTGTTTATTGTGATATAGTCCAACCATCCTACCGATGATGGGAAAGGCTTGTTATAAGTTAATCCAACAGTTTGTGAACTGTTTTTTGCTTTGAAATTAAACAGAGACTTACTATAAATGCCTTTTTGATAAGCGCTATAGTTGGTCTTGTCTGTAGTGATTTTGAAAGTTTCGCCATCAATATTAATCGAAAAATATGATTCTGACTTTGATTGAGTCATAATTCCTAGTTCTATTTTCGATTCCGAATTAGTGATAATATTGGGAAAATTAAAGTTGAATGATTGTGTCGTTTCGATGTCAAAGCTCTCGCCAAACCACATTCTTCCCGATTCAATAATATTTTTATTGTCAACTTCGTGATGAGAATAAACAATGTGCATGTTAGAAGTTTGGGTTGCATTTTCAGATATTTCTTTACTGTTTATTCTTAAAGGAGAGTCGGTCTCTGTAAGGAAATAATATGAATTAGAAGAGTAGTTGTGTTTATTCAGCCAGAAAAAATCTTTTGCCGAATCGTATTTCCAATGATTTGGACCTGTTACATAAAACATAATATAATCGCCACTGTTAAAAATGCCGTCGGAACCTTTTTTGATGTACAAAGGTATTTGATTTATGTTTGGAGAAATGTTGTCTTCTACATAATATGATAGCTGTTCTCCTCCACTTCCATAAAGGGCAATTTTTTCGGGGTTCGAAAAGCCAAGTGAAATAAGTTTGTCGTACGATATTTTATAAATATTATCCTGTGAAACTGCTATTTTGTACCAGTTGCCTGTTGAGAGGAAAGAGTTTTTTCTTGAAAAGCCTGTTCTCGATTTTGTTATTCTATTCTTAGATTCGGTGATAGTTATTTTGAACTCTGTTATAACTTCAATTTCTCCATGGTTATTTTTTCTTATAGGATTAATTATTACTTGCAGATAATTGTCGCTCCTAGATTTGTTTACTTTCCAACTAAAATCAAAATTATTTGAGATGTCTTCTAAGGGTGAGTCTTCTAGTATTTTAGTGCTTATTGGTATAAATTCAATTCGTTGAGGATTTGTGTTGTTTATGTTTATGTTTTCGGCATACGAGAAAATGTTTGGAGATTCCTGGTATTTATTTGTGAAATCGTATGGGAATTTTTTGTTAATAGAGTTCTCTGTCCAATCAATCTTTCGAGAGAATGTTTGGCAAAAACTATTTGAAATGTTTAATATGAATAAAATTGTTATGATTAAGTGCTTCATTATTGTTATATATATCTATATTTAATTTCAATTCAGAAATAGGCAAAAGTATTTTATGCAAATTAATGTAATTTTTGTCTTTTTTAGCGTTTTTAAAATATGCGTTTATTAAAAAGTATACTGTTAATAACATTTATTGGTTTGAGTTTATTGTCTTCATATGGTCAAGATGTGTTTTATTCTCAAAGTGGAGCCAATAAACTTAATCATAATCCATCCTTAGCAGGATCTGAAGGAGATTCACAAGCTTATATGGCTTATCGCAATCAGTATTCGGGATTACTTTCTGGAATGAGTACTTATTTTGTATCAGCCGAAAGTTATATTTCTTCTATGCACTCGGGTATTGCCCTTTCTGTTTCTCATAATATAGGATTATCGGGAGCAGAAAATATTTCTACTTTTTATGGTTATTATTCGTATAGAGTTGTTGATAAAAAACATATGAACTTTAATCTAGGGATAAAAGGAGGGATTATGTTTATGTCTCTTAATTCAAGAGATTTAATTTTTCCTGACCAATATGGTGGTAATAGTAGTTCTGAAAATTTTAGTGTTAATGAAAAGGCATATGATTTTGGGATTGGATTGTCTGGGAATATTCGGTCGGTGTTTGGTGGAATAGCAATAGAACATATTGCACGTCCAAATTTCTCTGATCAAGTTGATAATTATATTCCTGCAAATTATTCAGCTTTTATTGGTTCCAGAATACCTATTTATAAAGGGAAATATAATAGTAAAACTGTAAGTGTCGAAGTTCTTCCGTTGATTTCTTTTTTTAGACAAGGTGTTAATAATCAGTTTCTTTATGGAGCAGGGCTTAAACATAGATTCTTTTATGCAGGTGTTTTTGCTCGAAATAATTTATCGTTTAATGTTTTAGATGCCGTTATTGTAGGAAAAGTTTTTTATAAAAAAATAGCTGTTGGGTATAGCTACGACTACAGTGTTTTTAAATTTAAAGGTGCCAGTTTCGGTGGTTCTAATGAGTTAACTATTCAGTATTTGTTTGGAAATCCTGAAAATAAGACAAAGGTAATGGCAATAAAGTGCCCAAGATTTTAGTTTATTATTCAAAAGTTATATCTTTGAGACAATCTTTGAAAATGAATCGGTAATTTCATAGATGTAAAATATCTCTAAGATGATTCTCTTAAGGATGTTATTAAGGCGTAAAAACAATTAATTTACATATGAAAAGAAATATTTTTTTCCTTTTTTCGGCTACATTAATTCTTGTTTTATCAAGTTGTGGTAGTCAATCAAGTAATTATGATTCAACTGTTAATGGAGAGTATTCGTCTAAAACTGGATGGAGTTATAATGATCCTGCTCAAGGTAATTTTGTTGTAAAAGATAATTTTCAGCAAGAGACGGGTCCTGGCTTAGTTCTTATTGAGGGAGGTACTTTTGTTATGGGACGTACATCTGATGATGTATTGTATAATTGGAATAATACTCCTAGACGAGTTACTGTTGATTCATATTACATAGATCAAACAGAGGTTAGTAATCTTGATTATCGTGAGTATATACATTGGTTACGTACTGTGTATAGCGATCATCATGAAATGTATGTTAATGCATTGCCAGATACTTTGTCGTGGAGAGAAAATAAACTTTCTTATAATGATCCTTATGTAAACGACTATTTCCGTCACCCTTCGTTTAATACTTTCCCTGTTGTTGGTGTTTCGTGGGAGCAAGCTAGTGACTATTGCGAGTGGCGTTCTGACAGGGTAAATGAATTCATTCTTGCCCAAAATGGGTATTTACCTGATTCATTAGGTAAAACTAAATTTAGCACTGCTGCTTATCTTGCCGGTAAATTCGAGGTTAATATGAATGTTGATGCTAAGGATAAGGACGATGCTGTTAAAGAAAGAGTAACTATGGAAGATGGTTTTATTTTGCCAAAATACCGTCTACCAACTGAAGCTGAATGGGAATATGCTGCTCGTGGTATTATCTCTCCTCAAGATCAAGAGATTGTTCTTGGTAACAGAAATTATCCTTGGGAAGGTAATAATGTTAGATATTCTGACCCTAAAAAGAGAGGCTTAATGCAAGCAAACTTTAAGCGTGGTAAAGGAGATATGATGGGTGTTGCTGGTGCGCTTAATGATGGTGGTAGTGTACCGCTTCCTGTTGATTCGTATGAGCCAAACGATTTTGGTTTATATAATATGGCTGGAAATGTTAACGAATGGGTTCTCGATGTTTATCGTGTTCTTTCAAACGACGATGTTGACGATTTTAGACCATATCGTGGTAATGAATTTATTACTCCAAAAAATAAAGATATTCTTCCTTATTCATTTGTGGAGAGACTTCAAGGTGTTGCTATAGATACTGCTAAGTATGTTATTGAAGATTACCGTAATTTTAGAGATGGTGATGCGCTTACTTTACTTGGTCAGCAAGACGAAAATGTTTCTTCTACAGAGTCTATGTATAAAGAAGATCACTCTTCTGTTAGTGATGTTACAAGAGTATTTAAAGGCGGATCGTGGAGAGATAGAGCTTACTGGTTGCAGCCTGGTACTAGAAGATTTCTTGCTCAAGACAAAGCTACTAACGATATTGGTTTCCGTTGTGCTATGAACAGAGTTGGAAATCCTCAAGGATTCTAAAAAAATATAAATTTATATACAAAAGGCTGTCTATTTTAGACGGCCTTTTTTTTACCTTTATACCACGTTTTTAATATTTGGTTTATGGATATCTCGCAATTACATAAGTTATTTTTAAATAGTACAGGAATAACTACCGATACCCGAAAGGTTGCTCACGGAAATATATTTTTTGCTTTAAAAGGTGACAATTTCGATGGGAATTTTTTTGCAGAAAAAGCAATTTCCGATGGAGCATTATATGCCGTAGTTGATAATTCAGATATTGTTATAGATGATAGATTTATTTTAGTTGACAATGTTTTGATAACGTTGCAAAATCTTGCAGCTTTTCATCGTAATTATTTGAATATTCCTATTCTTGCCATTACTGGCACAAACGGAAAAACAACTACTAAAGAATTGGTTAGAGAGGTTCTTATGCAAAAGTATAATGTAAATGCTACCCAAGGTAATCTTAATAATCATATAGGTGTTCCTATTACTTTGTTGTCGTTTGATAAGGATGTTGAGATTGGTATTGTTGAGATGGGAGCAAATCATATTGGTGAAATTGCTCACCTCTGTGAAATTGCTCAACCCGACTTTGGTTTGATAACAAATATTGGTAAAGCTCATATTGAAGGTTTTGGTTCATACGAAGGTGTTATTACAGCAAAAAGTGAGTTGTATCACTATCTTAATGACAACCTTGGTAAAGTGTTTTTTAATCAGCAAGATGTTATTCTAGGTAAAACTTTAGAGAAACTAAATGTTAAAACAATTCCCTATTGCTCGGTTAATACTGTTTCTGGAAATCTTTTTGCTCATATAGAGTGGGAGGAGAGCGTAGTCAAATCGAATCTTGTTGGGAATTATAATGTTGATAATATTACAGCTGCAATTACTATTGGTAATTATTTTGAAGTTGAAAAACAGAGTATTGTTGAAGCTATAGAGAATTATATTCCGACAAATAATCGTTCTCAGTTAATAGAAAAAGGAGAACTTAGTATAATTATTGATGCGTATAATGCTAATCCAAGTAGTATGAATGTAGCTTTAAATAATTTGGCTAGTTTAAAAAGTATATCAAAGGTTGCTATTTTGGGCGATATGTTAGAGCTTGGTGATGTCTCGTTTGAAGAGCATCAAACAATTGTTGATAAAGCTGTGGATTTTGGTTTCGATAAAATTATATTTGTTGGCTCAAACTTTTTGCAACATAAAAATGTTTCTAAACAAGGAGTCGAATTTTTTGCCAATTTCGATGAATTGAAAAACAGTAATAACATTGAAATACCATCGCCATCAACTGTTTTAATTAAAGGGTCGAGGGGTATTGGCTTAGAGAGAGTGTTAGATTTAATTGCGAAGTAAGAATTACTAATTTCAACCTAGTAGTTTGTTAAAAAAACTGATAGCGTTGAGTAGGTAAATAATTAACGATATGGATAATAGAATAATGGACCCTCTTGTGGGTAAGCTTATGGGTTTAAGATATAAATCGCATCCTTGGCATGGCGTTGATTTAGGTAAAGAATCGCCAGAAATTGTTACAAGTTTTATAGAAATGGTGCCTACCGACACTGTTAAGTATGAGGTTGATAAATCGTCGGGGTATTTGAAAATTGACCGTCCTCAGAAATATTCAAATGTGGTTCCTGCTTTGTATGGTTTCTTGCCACAAACTTATGCTGGAGATCTTGTTGCTGAGTTTAGCTCAGAGAAAACAGGTATGACTGGTATTGTTGGCGATGGAGACCCTGTAGATATTTGTATTTTAACAGAGAAAGCAATTACTCATGGCGATATTCTTGTTAAAGCTCGTCCTATTGGTGGTTTTCGTATGATTGATGGTAACGAGGCCGACGATAAGATTATTGCTGTTATGAACAACGATGCTGTTTATGGCGATTATAAAGATATTTCCGACTGCCCCGATTTAGTTATCGACAGGTTAAAGCATTATTTCCTTACTTATAAAGATTTGCCAGGAAATAAGGCCGATTGCGAGATTACACATATTTATGGAATTGAAGAGGCTCATGAAGTAATTCGTCGCTCGTGCGAGGATTATAAATCGCGATTTTTTAATCTAGAGAATATGTTAAAAATATAAAACGAAAGCTGCCCACGGGCAGCTTTTATTTTTTCTATTTATTATGGTTTTAAATATTTTAAAAATCATAAATTATTCAATTTACAAATCCGAATAACGTTTCTTCTTTCCTAAAAAATATTGTTGTACAATGCTTTTTTTGAGCATCTCGGGGTGAGTTGTTATTGTGTTACTTCGTTTTTTGTAGAAATATTGCGCTTTGCTATAAAACGAAAAGTGTGCTTTTATTACTGCTACAAAAAACTTTGGTTTCCCTTTAGCTAAGTAGCTAAATGCTGCAACAGCATCAAGAATCATTCTAATAAATATTATTGATAATAATTTGTTTTTTGGTAGGTTCTTAGTTAGTAAAAACAGATTATTTCTGTGATTTAAATATATCTTTTTAGGATTAAGTTCCGAAAGAGTTCCGCCTCCTAAGTGATAAACCTCCGATTTAGGTTCGCAAATTAATCTGTAGCCTTGGTTTTTTAATCGCCAGCAAAGATCTATTTCTTCCATGTGGGCAAAGAAATCGGGGTCAAAGCCATTGTTGTTAATAAAATGTTCGGCTCTAATAAAAAAGCAAGCTCCTGTAGCCCAAAAAACATCTATTGTTTGGTTGTATTGTCCTTTATCCTCTTCGGTGTGGTTAAATATTCGGCCTCTACAAAAAGGAAAGCCCAAATAGTCGATAAATCCACCGCAAGCACCTGCGTATTCAAATTTGTTTTTCTCTTTGTAATCCTTAATTTTTGGCATAGCTGCGGCAATAGTTTTGTCGTCATCCATAAGGTTTATAATTGGTTCAATCCAATTTTGTGTAACCTCAACATCCGAATTAAGAATTACAAAATATTCGGCTTCTATAAGTGTTAATGCTTTGTTGTAGCCTCCAGTAAAACCGTAATTTTTGTCTAAAATAATAAGTTCAACATTTGGAAAAGTTGCTTTAACAAATTCTACAGAGTTGTCTGTCGATCCGTTGTCGACCAAATATACTTTGGTGTTTGGAGTGTTTGAATATTTAACTACCGATGGCAAAAACTCTTCAAGTAGTTTTCGTCCATTCCAGTTAAGTACTACAACAGCGGTTTTAGTCATTGTTAATTTTTATTTGCAAGATTCTTATTTACAACATTAAATATTTGGTTGCTTAATGGCTTGCACGAAGCTATTATTTCTTTTCCAAAAATATAATTATTGCCACCCGAAAAGTCGCAAACTATACCTCCAGCTTTTTCAACAATAAATGCACCAGCTGCTACATCCCATGGGCGAAGACTATATTCGAAGAAACTCTCGAATCGGCCAGCTGCTACGTAAGCTAAATCTGTTGCTGCCGATCCTAATCGACGAACACCCGATGTTTCGCGCATAAAGTACTCTAATGTTGTTAAAAAATCGTTTGTTTTGCTGTAATCGTAGTAGGGAAAACCTGTTGCAATAAGCGATTTTGATAAGTTGTTTTGTTTAGAAACAGCTATCTCTTTATCGTTCAGATAAGCTTTGCCATCTTCCCATGCGTAGAAACACTCGTCGAGGCTAATTTCGTGAATAACACCTAACACAGTTTTGTCATTCTCTTGCAGGGCAATGCTAATAGCAAAAGGCGATATACCATGAATAAAATTTGTTGTTCCATCAAGCGGATCGATAATCCAGTTGTATGTAGTTCCAACTTTAGTTGACGTTCCTTCTTCGGCAATAAACCCCGAATTGGGTATTATTTTTTCTAACCCCTCTATAATTTTTTGCTCGGCAGTTTTATCAACATAAGTCACAAAATCGTGATTGCCCTTTGATTCAATATCGTTACTTTTAATAAGCTGCTGCTGCGACTTAATAAAAAGAGCTACCTCTTTGGCAATAATTCGTACCTCTTGAGTTATTTTTTGATAGTTCATTTATGTTATTTTTTAAGAATACTGATTTGTTTATAATAGCAAAGTGTTTTGTAAAATTATCTTTATTTACAATGCTTCTATAAATACAGCGAAAGTATATAAACCATTTTATATCTCGTCGGTATTTTTTCCTGTTACAAGTTTAATCATTCTTTTAAGGGTAGTTATTTCTGCTTCTTTTTCGCTGAGTTGTTTGTTAAGATCGTTGATAGTGGCAATAAAAGTTGACTCGGCTGGCGATTCGGGTTTTTCGATTTTTAACTCGTGGCTAATTTCGGCAAAGAAATTATAGTTTAATAGTTTTGAGTATTGAGCCAATCGATGTACGCTACAGGTGTCGGTATTAATCATTCTTAAAATACTTGCTGTTGATACTCTTGCCATTCGTGCAAACTCGGCAGGAGATAATTTTTGATTATCCATCTGCCTTTTTATGCTTCCGTTAATCGATATAAAGTCGTTTGGTCTTTTCATTTTATAAAGGGTTATTATTTGATATTAAATTATAGTTTAATTTATTAAACTATAATTTAATATCAAAATAGATAATTATATAGTTATTAACTATAATGTATGTTGTATTATAGTTAACAGACAATTATTTAATGTAAATAATATATGCATTGTAACTAATAGTAAATGTATTAATACAAGTTATTTGTGCAATAACTAAAATAGAAAATGCAATAACACAAATGGAAAATGTAATAACACAAATAGATGAAGTATTAATACTTATGATAAATATATTAACTGTTTTGATTAATAAGTATGTGTAAATACTAAATGTGTTATTAAAAGACTATTCTTTTAATGCTAAATACAAACATTGGGAATATAAAAACTACAACTTTTATATGTTTACAAATAACTTATTTGTTAAATGTTATAAATGTTAAACTTTATGTTTAGTAAGTATTGTTTAATATTATAGTTGCTTTAGATAATAAAGCAACTATAACTATCGTAATTAAAGTTGGAGCTTTTTTTACTTTAAACTAAAACACCAATAAACAGCGGTTCTTCGTTAATCGATTCTAATTTTACGTTTGCAATTTGCCCAGTTATTTTCTTATCCGATTTAATTTCTACTTTCAGGTAGTTGTCGGTATAACCGTGAATGTTTCCATTTTTATCTCTTTTTTCGAACAGCACAGGGCGAATTGCTCCGCAGTTTTGTTTGTAGAAGTTAAGATGTTTAACATCTGAGATTGCATGTAGCCTTTTGCTTCGCTCGGCAATTGTTGCTTTGTTAACTTTTCCTTCCATTTTTAACGACGATGTGTTTGGTCGCTCTGAATAAGAGAAAACATGAAGAAAACTAATATCTAGTCCTTCGATAAAATTACATGCTTGGTTAAAATCGTCGTCTGTTTCGCCAGTAAAGCCCGCAATAATATCAACACCAATAAATGCGTGTGGAATAACTTGCTTTATGTATTTAATGCGGTCGGCAAAAAGCTGAGTATTGTATTTACGACGCATAAGTTTAAGAACTTTGTCGGTGCCAGCTTGTAGAGGTATATGAAAATGAGGTAAGAATTTGCGCGATTTTGCACAAAAATCAATAATCTCGTTTGTAATAAGGTTAGGCTCTATTGACGAAATACGATAGCGCTCTATTCCCTCAACTTTGTCGAGTTCTTTAACAAGATCGAAAAATGTTTCGTTGGTCGATTTTCCAAAGTCGCCAATATTAACTCCTGTAAGGATAATCTCTTTAATTCCTGTTTTTGCTATCTCTTTTGCCTGATCAATTGTTTCGGCAATGCTATTATTACAGCTACGTCCACGGGCAAGAGGAATTGTGCAATATGAGCAGAAATAGTCGCATCCGTCTTGAATTTTTAAGAAAGAACGAGTTCTGTCGCCTTGGCTATATGCTGGACTAAATTGTTTAAGATTTGTTGTCTCGCAAGTGTGGATTTCGGCTTGTGGAAGTTTTTCGAGTTTGTTGATGTGTTTAATAAGGTTCATCTTCTCTTTCGATCCAAGAACAATATCGACACCCGGAATTTCCGAAATCTCTTTAGGTTTAAGTTGGGCGTAGCAACCAACAATGGCAATGTATGCATTTGGGTTAAGCTTTATTGCTTTGTTAATAGCCTGACGACATTTTTTATCGGCCTGCTCGGTTACCGAACAAGTGTTTATAACATATACATCGGCAATCTGGTTAAACGATACTTTTTCGTAGTCCAGATTACTAAAATCGCGTGCAATAGTCGATGATTCCGAAAAATTTAGTTTGCATCCTAAAGTGTGAAATGCAACTTTTTTTTTGTTTAAAAGCCTCACTTAATTCTCTCCTTAATTATTTAGCTGGCAAAATTAGTAATAATAAATTGTTATGTAGTGTTTCTGAGAAAATGAGAAACAAAAAAAGCCACCACAATGATTGCGATGGCTTAATATAAGTGGGAATTCCCGATTACATCGGGAGACTCTTAACAGAATTTATTAATTCAATTATTTTGCTTCTGCTTTTTAATTTTTTTATACTCCTCTCTCTAGCTAGAGCTTTAGATTTTGAAGGGTAAGTTTCTGAATATACAATAGTCCAATCTTTGACTCCACCAGTAAAACCTTTGTGATTAGTATTATGCTTTTTTAATCTTTCGTTTAAATTAGAAGTTGATCCAACGTAATATTTATTTACTGATTCTGAGAATAAAATATAGAAGTAAAACATTGCAATTTGTTTTGGTAATACAATTAATTTAATGTTTTGAGAAAAGGAGTGCAAGTATTGTTGATTGGATTCGAACCAGTGACTCTCCCGATTAAATCGGGATGCTCTGAATCAACTGATCTAATCTCTTTAATTTATCGGCGTTAATAGTA
>JAFGOQ010000096.1 GCA_016926405.1 Bacteroidales bacterium | reverse complement strand
GAAGGTTCTCGATAACCTCTAAAGGTGCTCCCGAACGGATAGCGTAATCAATAAGCTCGTCCTTTGAAGCAGGCCACGGAGCGTCTTCTAGTTTAGATGCTAATTCTAAGGTCCAATACATAGTTAAATGCTTTTATAAATTTTTTATACTTAATTAATTTTTCAATTTTTGCAAATATATACAAATATTTATTTAAACCTAGGAACCCACTTAATTTCTTTAACATTATAATCAATACCAAATTTTCTTCCTAATGTAAACAGATAATCTGACAACCGATTAATATACTTTTTAGCATTCTCTCCGTTTCTTATTTCATCTTCAATAGCTATTGCTCTTCGTTCTGCTCTGCGACAAACTGTGCGAGCTATATGACAAAACGAAACCGCTTGATGGCCGCCTGGTAAAATAAACGAATCAATTTGAGTAAGCGATTTGTCCATTTCGTCAATTGCATCTTCTAATTCTTTGATGTCTTCATCCGAGATAGAAGGAACTTTTACTTTGCTGTTTTCTCCATCGTAGGCAAAAACGGCGGCCACATCCATTAAATTATCTTGAATAGAAACTAAGAAATCGTGTTCTTTTTTGTCTTTCGAGAAATCGCGAAGTAAGCCTATGTACGACAATAATTCGTCTATAGTTCCATAGGCCTCAATTCGAGCGTCTGATTTAGCTACTCGTTTGCCACCTATAAGAGCTGTTGATCCTTTATCGCCAGTTTTTGTATATACTTTAAATTTGCTCATTCCTGTATATTTTCAGTAGAACAAAGTAACACAAAAGTCCTGTTTTTGTTTATTTACCCTAATGTTGGGTTTTCGTTTATTACATCTGTCTCTACTTCACCATCGCGAAGGCGGATAATGCGGCGTGCATGCATTGCAATTTCTTCTTCGTGAGTTACAACTACAATTGTATTTCCTTTGGCGTAAATTTCCTCGAAAAGGTGCATTACCTCTATAGAGGTTTTAGAGTCGAGGTTACCTGTTGGCTCATCGGCAAGAATTAGCGAAGGATTATTTATAAGAGCCCTAGCTACAGCAACGCGCTGTCTCTGACCACCCGAAAGTTCGTTTGGTTTGTGCTCCATACGGTCGCCTAGTCCAACCAAATCAAGTTTTGCAGTACCTCTTTCAATACGTTCTTTTTTGACAACACCAGCGTATATAAGCGGAAGGATAACATTTTCCAGAGCTGTATATCGAGGTAAAAGGTTGAATGTTTGAAACACAAATCCAATTTCCTTGTTTCTGATGTCGGCAAGGTCACTATCTTCTAGTTTACTAACGTCTGTACCATTAAGAACGTATGTACCAGCTGTTGGCGTGTCGAGACATCCAATAATATTCATTAGTGTCGATTTTCCCGATCCCGAAGGTCCCATAATTGCTACATATTCGTTCTTTTTAATGTCTAACGAAACAGTACGCAAAGCGCGAACAACTTGTGTTCCTACCTGATAGTGCTTTTTAATATCGTTTAGAGTAATAATGCTTTTGTTCATAGGATTTTTATTATCAGTTTTTTAATTATTAATATTTTATCACAAAGTTCTGCTTGCTAAATTTATCTGAGATAAAAACAAAGCCCATTTTCCATATATCAATTGATAGTGTTACTTTAGGATTCTCTGTAATCTCTCTCCAAGCCTTTTCCATTCCTGTTGACCAATTAATGTCGTCAAAAACAAAAAGAGTTTCGTTATGAGAGTATTGTAAACATTTGTTAAAATATCTTATTGTGGCTTCGTACGAATGGTTACCGTCAATATAAAACATATCTATTGTTGAATTATTGACTAAAATATCATCTAAAACTTCATCAAAATCGCCGTTTATTGTTTTTATGTTCGATCTATTTGCGTTTTCGAAATATTTTTTTGCAACGTTGCAAAGTTCTTTATCGCCTTCAATTGTAGTTAGCGATACTTTATCCGATGCCGATAAATATAGCGATCCTATTCCTACTGAAGTGCCAAGTTCTACAATGCTATTTATATTAAGATAATTTATAATTTTATGTAGAAGCCTCCCATATTTTATGGGTGTGCCAGCTATTTTAGCAATTTTATCGACACGCTGTGGTGCTTTGTTTTTGCGTGTTCCAACTCCCAAATCAACTCTTTCAACGAACGTCTTGTCCTTTTTTATTTGTTCTATAACTCTCTCGGTTTGTGATATTTTTGACGTAATATTTTTGTCTAAAAAAACATCCCTAACAAAGTTAAAAACAAAAGGTGAGTGAACTCCGTGCCCCTCACTATGTTTAGCAAACAGGGTATAGACTATATACTTGTATGATAGTTTAAAATTCATAAATATATTCTATGTTAAAATATTCTTTCAAAACTATGATAAGAATTACGATATTTACCTAAAATTTTCAAAAAAATGAACGACTTCTTGGATCAAGACGTTATGTATCTTTTGGGAGTAGGTCCAAAAAAAGTACAAGTACTTAATAAAGAAGCCAAGATATATACTTTGGCCGATTTGTTGTACTTCTTCCCGTACAAGTATATCGATAAATCGAAATTTTATTCTGTTGCCGAATTGCAGCCTGATATGTCGCAGGTGCAAATTGTAGGTATTATTAAATCTATTCAAGAAATAGGAGAGGGTAGACGAAAAAGACTTAGTGCTATTTTTACTGATGGAACAGGAACCATTGAGCTAGTTTGGTTTAAAGGTGCTAAATGGATTAAGTCAAATCTTATAACTAATAAACGAATTATTGTATTTGGTAAGCCAACACTTTTTAATGGCTCTTTTAATATGGCTCACCCCGAAATTGAACCATTTGACGAAGAGAAAGCTAAAAAGGTAAATACTTTTGAAGGAGCTTATCTTACAACCGAGAAGATGAAGAATAGTTTCATCACTTCAAAAACAATAAATACTCTACAAAAAAATCTTTTTCGCGAGGTGTTTGCTAAAATTCAAGAAACCCTTCCCGAACAAATAATTAAAAAATATAAACTGTTAAGTTTAAAACAGGCCTTATTAAATATTCATTTTCCTAAGAATCAGCAATTCTTGCAACTTGCCGAGTTTCGATTAAAATTTGAAGAGCTTTTTATTATTCAATTGGCACTTTTGCGAAAAAACAGGCTAAACAAAAAGACTATTGCTAGCCATAAGCTTGAGCATGTAGGAGATTATTTTAATCAGTTTTACCATAAATGTTTACCTTTTGAACTTACCAATGCGCAGAAACGTGTTTTTAAAGAGATAAGGTATGATTGCAACACAGGCATGCAGATGAATCGTCTTTTGCAGGGCGATGTGGGAAGTGGGAAGACTATGATTGCTCTTATGTCTATGCTTTTATCAGTAGACAACAACTTACAGGCAGCTATTATGGCACCAACAGAAATTCTTGCAACACAGCATTATGCCTCTATATGCGAAATGACTGAAGGGCTAGATATTAATATTGGGCTTTTAACAGGATCAACTCGTGCTAAACAGCGTAGAATTTTGCACGAACAGCTTACTAGTGGAGAGATGCATATTTTAATTGGTACTCATGCATTAATTGAAGATACTGTTCAGTTTAAGAATCTTGGAATGGTAATAATTGATGAGCAGCATCGTTTTGGTGTTATTCAGCGAGCAAGGTTGTGGAAGAAGAATAGAATTACACCACATGTTTTGGTTATGACTGCTACTCCAATTCCACGTACATTGGCTATGACTCTTTATGGCGATCTTGATGTAAGTACAATTGACGAACTTCCGCCTGGTCGTAAACCAATAAAAACTATCCATTTTACCGATGCACAGCGATTGCGCGTTTTTGGTTTTATGCGTGAAGAGATTGAAAAAGGACGTCAGGTTTATGTTGTTTATCCTTTAATAAAAGAGTCGGAGAAATTAGATTTTAAAGATTTGGAAGATGGTTATGAGTCAATCACTCGGGCTTTTCCTTTGCCACAATATCAGGTAAGTATTGTACATGGAAAGATGAAGCCAAAAGATAAGGATTACGAAATGCAACGATTTGTTAAGGGCGAAACGCATATTATGGTTGCTACAACTGTTATTGAGGTAGGAGTTAATGTTCCTAATGCATCTGTGATGATTATTGAGAGTGCCGAGCGTTTTGGCCTTTCTCAACTGCATCAGTTGCGTGGGCGTGTTGGTCGTGGTGCTGAGCAGTCGTTTTGTGTGCTTATGACATCGAACAAGCTTTCTAACGAGTCGCGATTGCGCATGGAAACCATGGTTAGAACAAACGATGGCTTTGATATTTCGGAAGTTGATTTGAAACTTCGTGGCCCTGGTGATTTAGACGGAACAGCACAAAGTGGAGTAGGCTTCGATCTTAAAATTGCAAACTTGGGTAAGGATTCACAAATTTTACAATTGGCTCGCGAATGTGCAACTGAGATTATTGACGACGATCCGATGTTGCAAAAGGAAGAAAATCGTATTTTATTCCAAAAAATGGCTAAAAACGAACGTAAAAAAATAAATTTGAGCCAAATTAGTTAACCGCATTAGTAAAATTTGTATTTTAAATAGGTAAATAAATAATGTATTAAAAATGTCTGTCCTAATTATAAATATTCCAGTAAAGGAAAGTGTCGAAAATATTCGTCTTTTTAATCTGTTGGGTTTTGAATTGGTGAATAAAGAGTACAATGTATTTTCTAATGGTGATACTCTTTTGCGGTTTTCGGATACAGCTACATTTGAAAAAGGTTTTTTTGTTTACAATGATGATATTGACGCAACTGTGTCTGATATGGAGAGCAAGAAAGTTATTTTTAACTGTAAGAGTTACGATGGCGACCAACTTTTAGAAGCCGATCTTTTTGATCCAAACAAAGTGTTTGTAGGGTATAAAAACACTAATAATTTGGCTATTGATAAAATAGAGCAAAACAGTGATATGGGGTCATTTGCTGGTCTTGGAATTGAGACAACTGATATTGCTAAAACAATGGATTTTTGGAAGAAAATTGGTTTTAATCATATTCCAGAAAACGATAGACGTGATATTTATTCCGAAATGGTTTTAGATAATAATAAACTGCTTATATACAAAAAGGGTGTAGTTAAGCATCTTTTTCATTCGCCTGCATTAGTATTTAAAAGTAGTAATCTAGATTCTATAGTCGAAAATTTAAAGTCGAAAGGGATTGTTTTTAGATACGAATCGGAATACGATATGACCATTCAAGATGCTGTTATTGAATTAGACAGTGGTTTTCATATCTTCCTAAAGAAAATGTAGAGACGTTTCACCGAAGCGTCTTATTTTTTAAATGAATATTGAATAGACACACGCTCGTGTGTCTAAATATATATAATATTGTAAATAATTAAAAAGTGGGCAATGCCCTATGTAAATATATGAATATAGCACTTATAGGATACGGAAAAATGGGTAAGGCAATAGAAGAGATTGCTTTAAGTAGAGGACACAAAATTTCGTTTACATTTAATAAAAACAATATGTCCGATTTTTCGAAAATGAATAGCCAAAACACAGATGTTTGCATTGAGTTTTCGGCACCTAGTTCGGCTTTCGATAATTATATGGCTTGTTTTAAGGCTAATATTCCTGTTGTTTCTGGAACAACAGGATGGCTCGATAAAATGGATGAAGTAAAGAGAATGTGTACCGACGAAAATCAAACATTTTTTTATGCCTCAAATTTTAGTATTGGAGTAAATATTTTCTTTAAGATTAATGCTTTTCTTGCTAAGATTATGGATACTCATGCCGAGTATACTCCATCAATGACAGAGATTCATCATACACAAAAGCTCGACTCGCCTAGTGGAACAGGTCTTACATTGGCAAACGAAATTATTTCGAACATCGATAGAATAAGTAATTGGACAGAAGAGACTGATTACTCAAACAATACTATGCACATTGAAGCTTTACGACAAGGCACTGTTCCTGGAACGCACATAGTTAAATACGACTCTGATATTGATTTAATTGAGATTAAGCACGAAGCTAAATCGCGTAAAGGATTTGCTTTGGGTGCTGTTTTAGCTGCCGAATTTACTGTTAATAATAAAGGTTTTCTGGCAATGGACGATATGATGAAGTTTTAATAATTGTTAAGAGATTAATTATTTTAGGTAACAATTATTAACTGTTAGTTATCATTTACATATATTTGAAAAAATCTATAAAAAATATCTAATGAAGTTTATTAAAAACGACAAGATTAAGTTTGCCATAGTGGCTGTAATATATTTACTGTGGACAATTTGGGTTGGAAACTATTGGTTGCTTTTGGGTTTGCCAATAATTTTCGATATGTACATTACAAAGAAAGTAAATTGGACTTTTTGGAAAAAGCGCGAAGGTAAAAATAGTAAGGCAGTTGAATGGTTAGACGCAATTATTTTTGCTGTTATCGCTGTTACTCTTATTAATATTTATCTGTTTCAGAATTATAAAATTCCTACAGGATCAATGGAGAAATCGTTGCTTATTGGCGATCACCTTTTTGTTAGTAAAGTGTCGTACGGCCCACGTATTCCAAATACTCCGATAGCATTTCCTTTTTCGCAGCACACTTTGCCTTTTACAAAGAGCACTCCGTCGTTTTTAGAGTGGATTAAGTGGCCATATAAGCGTATTGCTGGTTTGGGCGAAGTAAAAAATGGCGATCCTGTTGTATTTAATTTTCCCGAAGGCGATACTGTTATTATTGAGCAGTCGAATAGTTCGTATTATGCTATTGTTAGACAAAATGCTTACTACTTAATGGATAAAGATAGGGCCGATGGTGTTGAGTTAAAATCGGAAGCGCAGTATACAAATATTGCTAGAAATCTTATTAAAAAGAACTATCATGTTGTGTCGCGCCCTGTTGATAGAACCGATAACTATATTAAGCGTTGTGTTGCCATTCATGGCGATAAGTTTCAGGTGAAAGACGGAATGGTTTATATTAACGACAAAATGCAAGATAAACCAGAGAATCTTCAGTTTATATATTTTATTACAACAAATGGAACGCCATTAAATAGCAGCTCGCTTTCTAAAATGGGTATTTATAAGAGCGATGTAATGAATATTGGCGGTGGTCGTTATCAGATTCCTTTAACCGATGCAAATGCTAAAAAGCTTAAAGAGCTATCGTATGTTGTCTCTGTTGAGCGTTACATTTCGCAACCCGAGTTTAATCCCGATATTTTCCCTCATTCGGCCGATTATGGTTGGTCGTTAGATAATTTTGGCCCTTTTGTTATTCCCGAAAAAGATGCAACAGTTGAGCTTAATACAACAAATCTTTGTTTGTACAAACGTTTAATTGAGACTTACGAAAATAACAAGCTAGAGGTTAAAGACTCAACAATTTTTATTAACGGAGAAGTGGCAAAAAGCTACACATTTAAAATGGACTATTTCTTTATGATGGGTGATAACCGCCACATGTCGTTAGATTCGCGATACTGGGGTTTGGTGCCAATGGATCATGTTGTTGGTAAGCCTCTGTTTATTTGGTTATCGCTTGATAAAGAGAAGAGTTTCCCAAGCAATATTCGTTGGAACAGAATGTTTATGTCGGCTAAGTAATAATATTTTGTAGTGACTAGGCACCGTCTAGTCTTTACAATCACAATATATAAGGAGACGCAATTGTTAGCGTCTCTTTTTTTGTGTCGATATTCTAAATACATTTGTGAGGGCTTTTAAAAAAAAGTGTATATACATGGCAGTGCCTTGTATTTGCTGCCAAAATCAATTAAATGGGGACACAAACAATGAACAATAAAATAATATTATCTACTGCATATTTCGGGAATATTCAGTATTACAGCAAGCTTGTTAACTATAATAATATTGAAATTGAAGTTCACGAAAATTTCACTAAACAGAGTTATAGAAACCGAACTGAAATTCTTGGCGCCAACGGTAAACTAGCGTTAACTATTCCGGTTAAAAAAGGACGATCGATTAAAATACCTATTAATGAGCTTGAGCTTGATTATTCGGAAAACTGGATGAACACCCATTGGCGTTCAATTGAATCGGCCTATCGTCATTCGGCTTTTTACGAATATTATGTAGATTATATTGAACCTATTTTTGACGACAGACCGCAGTTTCTTTTAGAATTTAACAATACCATTCAGTCTACTATTCTTGATATTTTAGAGATTGATAACGAGATAAAAGAGACTACCGAATTTGTGAAAGTACCCGATGGCATTGATTTTAGAGATGCTATTCACCCAAAAGCCCGAATGCAGAAAGAAGATGTTAATTTTATTGCTCCCGAATATTTTCAGGTGTTTGCCAATAAGTTTGGCTTTACACCAAATCTGTCTATTCTGGACTTGTTGTTTAATTGTGGCCCTTCGACTACCGAGATTTTAATGGGAACGTTTAAAAGTTTTGAATAATATTGGAGAATGAGGGTGTCTAAAAACAATTAATAAAAATTAAAATGTCACGTTGAGCGGAGTCGAAACGATGTGTTTTCAATGAAATAATCCTTCGGTAACGCTCAGGATGACAGTTTAATATAGTTTTTGGACACCCTCTTTTTTATTCTCTACTATAAAGGTAAACATTGCCTATTTATATGCGATTTGATAAAAAGAAGGCTCTATAT
>JAFGOQ010000095.1 GCA_016926405.1 Bacteroidales bacterium | reverse complement strand
TACGTCTGTTTGTCCAATTTCCGAGGGTTATCATTTTGCTCTTTTCAATATCGCGGTTAAATTCAAGGGTTAACTCCTTAGCAATACCTCTATCGTATATAATTGCATTAACCTCTAAGTTCTGTTCGAAGCTACGGAAGTCAACATTGGCCGTTCCAATACTACTAAGTAATTCATCAACAATTAATACTTTGGCATGAGTAAAGCCCTCTTTATACAGATAAACTTTAATACCCGACTCAAGCAGTTCACGAACATACGATTTTGTGCTAAGGCTCACCACTGGCGAATCGGCCTTATAAGGCATAATAATTTTCACCTCTATTCCGCTAAGTGCAGCAGTTTTTAAAGCCTGTAAAATACCTTGGGTAGGTAAAAAATATGGTGTCGATATGTATATACTCTTTTTAGCCGATGTAATAGCAACAAAATATGCATCCATAATATATGCGTGCTCAGAATCGGGACCGCTGGTAATAACTTGCATCATCTGATTTCCTTTTACCCGTTTCTTAGGGAAATATTTCTGCTCGTCTTGCAATAAGAAACCACTTAAGTAATACCAGTCGGTAATAAAGGTAAGATGCAGAGAGTCTACTCCATCGCCAGTTACACGCAGGTGAGTATCGCGCCAATGGCCAAGACCATTACCAAAAATATATTTATCGGCAATATTAATACCTCCGGTATAACCTATTTGCCCATCGATAACAATAATCTTCCGATGATTTCGATAATTAAGCTTACTGGTAAATTTCCCAAATCGCACAGGCATAAATGGAAGAATTTTAACCCCTCCCCGCTCCAATTGATTAATGTAACTGTTGCTTAAGTTTAAACTTCCAACATAGTCGTATATAATACGAACCTCGACTCCTTGGCTAGCTTTTTCGAGCAAAATTGTTTTTATTTTGTCGGCTATGGTGCCATTTTCAATAATGTAATATTCAAGATGAATAAACGATTTTGCCTCTTTTAAATCATTAAGAATAGACTCGTATGTTTGCGATCCGTTTTGTAAGATCTTTATATTATTATTAATTGTAAACTTCGATTTACACCCATTAATCAACAACTTAATAATCTTAATATTTTCAACAATTTCGGTTGCCGATTCAACATTCTTTAACGATTCAACATCGGGAACAAACAGTGGCTTCATTCGCTTAATCTGCGCCAAATCAATCTCCTTCTTATCGTCAAACAGACGTTCTTTTTTTAAATATCGTCCAAAGAAAATGTAGCTTAACATACCTCCTATTGGAATAAATATTATAACCAAAAGCCAAGCAATAGTTTTTATTGGGGCTCTATTCTGACGAATTAGAGTTACACACATAATAATAACCACCAAATAATATATTATTGGCAATATAATATTGCTGTAATCAAGAACATCTGATAATTGAATATGTAAAAGCATTCGTATTACGGTAAAATGTTTCTATAAAAATATAGAAATTTGAACAATAAATGCAGTTTATATGTTTTTTGATTTTAACAAAAGAAAATATTTATGGAAGTAAAAGCAAAAGTATTAGAGTTTATGAAAATTTCGGGTAACGCCTATAAGGCAGCAGAGATAGCCGAAGCTACAGGGATAGATAAAAAAGATGTTGATAAAGCCATTAAGGCGTTGCAAAAAGAAGAGGCTGTTGAGTCGCCAAAACGATGTTTTTATCAGGCCAAATAGAGACAAAAAAAAACCGGAATCTATGATCCGGTTTTTTTTGTGATTATATTTTTTGAGATATTCTCTCTGCAATTTCTTCAAACTCTTCGGGCGTAAATGTTTTCTTAGGATTCGAAAAATTTATATCTGCCTCGCTATTTAGGGGAACTAAATGTATATGAGCATGAGGAACTTCTAATCCTAAAACTGCCACGCCAACACGTTTACAATCTATTGTTTGCTCTAATGCCTTTGCCACTTTTTTAGCAAAAACCATCATCTCGGCAAGAACAGTGTCGTCTATATCAAACAAATAATCAACCTCTTCTTTAGGAATAACCAACGTATGCCCTTTTGCCAAAGGGAAAATATCTAAAAAAGCGTAGAACTTATCGTTCTCAGCAATCTTATACGATGGAATTTCTTTGTTAACAATTTTAGTGAAAATAGAAGCCATAGCAATAAAATTAAATTGAGATATTCAAAATTTCAAGCTCCATAACTCCCGAAGGAATTTGGATAGTAACAACGTCGCCTACTTTTTTACCAAGTAAACCCGCTGCAATAGGTGTTGAAATAGAGATTTTTTTCTCTTTTAAGTTAGCTTCGCTTTCGCTAACAATAGTATATTCCATTTCCATACCTGTCTTAACATTCTTAAGCTTAACTTTATTCAAAATTTGAACCGAAGAGGTATCAATTTTTGACTCATCAAGAACTCTTGAATTTACAATTGTATGTTCTAGTTTCGATATTTTCAACTCTAATAGACCCTGCGCTTCTTTAGCAGCGTCGTATTCAGCATTTTCCGACAAATCGCCTTTATCTCTAGCTTCAGCAATTTGAGCACTTATACTAGGGCGTTCAACCGATTTAAGATGTTTTAATTCCTCTTTTAGTCTTTTCAACCCCTCTTCTGTCACGTACGATATTTTTGACATAGTTTCCTCCTGTTCTTTATTATAAACAAAAAAGAATTCTGTTGGTTAACAGAACCCTTTGGTTACAAAGATAGATAATTTATTTTTTTATGTAAAGTTTTTGATTGTTATTAGTTGTGTTAAAAATATTTACGCTCTAAGATGGCTGAATAAATAACAGCATCTTTAGCATTAAACGATTCAATAACACTATCAGGTTTTTCGTCGTCCTCGATATTGTTTTCTTCGGCAAAAATAACAGCTTTTTTCTGCTCAACAATATTATTGTTATAGAGAACCTTTTCGGCATTAACAATTGCTTCGGAGCTATTATTTATTTCGGTACTATTGTTAATCTCGGTGCTATTATTCACTTCGCTATTATACCTTTCGATATATGGATCATCAAAGTCGTCAAACGGATCATCAACAGTCTTTTTAAACGAAAGCAGATCTTGCTCGTGAAGATTTGTCTGTGGTTGCCCATAAACTTCACTACCAAACAACTCTTCGAAAACCGACTTAGAAGGCTTTGAATCTGTTGTTGGTTTCTTTTTCTTACCAAAAAGAGAACCTATAATAATTACTATTGTTATTAATATGTAAAATACATTTCCTAAATCGTCCATTATTTCCTCTTCTTTCTGCGTTTAATCTTCTTTTTCAATCGTTTTTCACTGGCAATTATACTAGCTTTTACATCGGCTCTTTGTTTATCAAGATGTTTTTTCTTTTCGATAGCAAAACGCTTCTCGGCCACTTTTTGTTTTCTAAGCACTTCCTTCGGAATATTTTTGGCTTCCTGCTCTTGTGCCTTCTTATATGCTTTTACAGCCTTCTCTCTTGTTTTCTTTGATTGTGCTTTTTTACTAAATATCACATTGTTAGACTGCGCTTTAACTTCACTAACAGGATTAACAAAAATAAAAAAACTGAAAATAAAAAATATAACTACCCTTCCCACAACAATATCTATTCAACAATCTTAGTTACTATTCTAAATTTTAAATATTAAATTTACCTCAAAATATATTATAATGAAATTTATTAGGCTAAAGATATTGTTTATTTTGATTCTTTTGGCATCATCGTCGTGCAAAAAGAGCGATATTCATCCTATTCCAAATATTCCCGTTAGTTTTTCATTCAATATAAACATGCCCGAATATTCACCTATAAAGGCTATTGGCAACTCAATAATTATCTACCAAGGATTTTACGGTTATAAAAGACACGGTATTATTATTTATCGCAGCTCGATAAGTGACATCGAGGTGTTTGACGCCACTTCGCCAGAAGACCTGAACACTTCGGTTGTATTATCTAAAAGCATGCCAATAGCAACATGTCCTACTTCAAAAAAAGAGTATATACTTTCTAATGGAGGCTTTTCTAATAGCGGAGGATTTCCTTTAAAACAATACCAAGGAAGTATTGCTGGCGATATTATATATATAAGCAATTAAACAAGAGCCGCATAAAAGCGGCTCTTGCTGTTTTATTTAGTATCTATAATGGTCTGGTTTGTAAGGACCATCAACAGGAACACCAATATATTTAGCTTGTTTTTCGGTTAAGCGTGTTAGCTTAACACCAAGTTGATCTAAGTGCAATCTAGCAACTTCTTCATCTAAATGTTTAGGTAATCTGTAAACATCAATCTCGTAGTTGTTTTTCCAAAGCTCTATTTGAGCAAGAGTTTGGTTAGTAAAAGAGTTACTCATAACAAATGATGGGTGACCAGTGGCACAACCAAGATTCACAAGTCGTCCTTCAGCTAATAAGAAAATTGCTTTTCCATCAGGGAACAGATATTTATCAACCTGAGGTTTTATATTTATCTTTTCAACACCAGCAAGATTATTTAAAGCATCAACCTGAATTTCATTATCGAAGTGACCAATATTACAAACAATAGCTTGATCTTTCATGTTTTTCATATGGTCAACAGTAATAATATCTCTATTACCTGTTGTAGTAACAAAAAGATTTCCTTCGTCTAAAGCATCCTCGATAGGTTTAATTTCGAAGCCTTCCATTGCCGCTTGAAGAGCACAAATAGGATCAATCTCGGTAACTATAACTCTCGATCCGTATGCACGAAGCGACTTAGCACATCCTTTACCAACATCGCCATATCCGCAAACAACAGCTACTTTACCAGCAAGCATAACATCGGTGGCACGTTTAATACCATCGGCTAACGACTCGCGACAACCATATAAATTATCGAATTTCGATTTTGTAACAGAATCGTTAACATTAATTGCAGGGAAAAGAAGCTCTCCACGCTCCATCATCTGATACAAACGGTGAACACCTGTAGTTGTCTCTTCAGAAACACCTCTAAACTCTTTAATAATATCGTGCCACTTAGTAGGCTCTTTAACAAGAGTAGCTTTAAGAAGTTTTAAAATTTCACCCTCTTCAATACTCTCTGGCTCAACATCTAAAACCGACGCATCATCTTCAGCCTGAAATCCTTTATGAATTAACAAAGAGGCATCGCCACCATCATCAACAATTAAATGAGGCCCTTTACCATTAGGGAACGATAAAGCCTGATTAGTACACCACCAGTATTCTTCAAGAGTCTCGCCTTTCCAAGCAAAAACAGGAACACCGCTTTTTGCAATTGCAGCAGCAGCGTGATCTTGAGTAGAAAAAATGTTACAACTACACCAACGAACATCGGCACCAAGTTCAACAAGAGTTTCTATTAATACAGCTGTTTGAATAGTCATGTGAAGCGAGCCCATAACTCTAGCGCCTTTAAGAGGCTTTTCTTCACCATATTGTTTACGAAGAGCCATTAATCCAGGCATCTCACTCTCAGCAATCTCAATTTCTTTACGACCATATTCGGCCAAATTGATGTCTGCCACCAAAAAAGGTTGATTTTCTTTAAGTTCCATTATAGATTGTAATTATTTAGTACTTCAGTTATAATAATCTTATCATTTATTAATTGATCTTTCAACTCTTGTAAGCTATTAAAATGTTTCTCTGTTCGAATTTGCTTTATTAACTCAATAGAGATGTTGTCGCGATAAATCTCCTCGTTAAAATCAAACAAATTAACCTCCAAAACAACCTCAGTAGACTTTGTTACAGTTGGTCTAGTTCCAACATTCATCATTCCCTTATGTGCTATTCCATTAATTTTCACCAAAACAGCATACACTCCTTGCTGAGGAATTAATTTATAAGGATGATTTACTCTTACATTAGCCGTAGGGAAATCAATTTTTCTACCTATCTGATCGCCATGAACTACTGTTCCATTAATAAAAAAGTTATATCCAAGAAATTCGTTTGCCAATTCAATTTCTCCATTAGATATATACTCTCTTATTTTTGACGAACTAATTTTTTTATCATTAAGCAGTTTACTATCAATAGTACTAACAGAAAAATTACACTTTGTTGAATACTCCTTTATATTATCTAAATTTCTTTCGCGCTCGTTTCCTATAGTCTGATTATGGCCAATTATAAGATGAGAAATATGCATCTTTTGAAAAAGATATTGGTACATAAAATCAAATGCCGATATTTTGGCGAAGTCCTGAGTAAAGGGAATTATATAAAGATTATCTATTCCGAAGTTGTCTATTAAATCAATCTTTTCTTCAATAGTAGTTAAGAAACGTATTTCGCTGGAGTTATCTTTTTGCAGAACAATTTTAGGATGCGGCCAAAAAGTAATAACAGCTGTCTCTTTATTTAACTCCTTTGCTTTTTGTTTTAATTCTGAAAAAAGATGCTTATGCCCATTATGAACGCCATCAAAAATACCAATTGTGGCAACGCACTCTTCTTCCTCTATTTTATTTAAGTCTCTATAAATTCTCACTTTGTTTGCTTTATCAGGTAAAGGTAATAATTAGAGTAGAATCTTCAATATTATATACATTTAGAATAGAAAAACAGTTTAATTATTTATTTTTGGCTCTAATTGCGAAAACCAATATATCATAATGAAATTTTTTAACCCATTATTTACCATAACAATAATCGCTCTTCTTGCGTTAACAAGTTGCGCCTCTAATAAAACTAATAGATTTACTCTTACTTTAAGCTCTAATGATATAGAGCAAGTTACCCTTATTAATCTAACATCTGATTCATTAGTTAAAATTGAGCCTAATAAAACCGACCTTGAGAAAATAATATTTGAAAAAGATATTTTCTATCCAAACATTTATTCTCTTCAAATAGGAAAAGAAGAACAGTTCTTTATTGTTGCCTTTCCTAACGATAATATACACTTCAACAAAATCACAAATAACAACTGGTCTATTTCAGGCTCTGTTGACACTAGAAATTTACAATCACTATTTCAAGATTTAAATATTGCGAAAGAGAATCTAAACGATTTAAAAAATCAGTTTCTACAAGGAATGGATGTTGCAAACATCGATTCGCTGAGAAACAACCTACGCCTTCAATCCGATTCAATAACAAACTCTTTCAAAGAGAAATTAGCTAATTATATTGAAGAAAATAGCGATAGTTTTTCCTGCTTAATTGCACTAAGAATGAAATTTGATGACAACAAGAAAATATTCTCGTCGGAAGAAGACTTTTATCTTTTTGAGCTAGTAGATCAAAAATTATTTATGAAATATCCAGAAGTACATTTTGTTCGAGAATTTCACAAAGAGGTAGAAAAAGTTGCTTTTCAACTGCATTTGAAAAAATCGAATAAAAATCTTCTGGAAAATGGAACTAGAATTACCAATTTATCACTACCCGATAGCAGTGGTAAAATAAAAAATTTATCTTTTTACAATAATAAATACACTTATTTGCAATTCTTAAAATCAGATATCAACACAAACTTTCTGAATAGCACTGCAGAAAATCAAGAGTATATAAACAAAGTACAATTAGTAAACATTTGGATTGAAAACGATTTTACAGATTGGAAAGAATTTATAAAAAATAAGAATTATTTTGGCCTCCAGTTATGCGATACTGCCAAACACGACTCTACTTTACATAAAAGAGCTGGTGTTGTAGCTGTCCCTACAGGTATTTTATTAAATAAATACGGGCGCATTATTTCATCACATTTACGTCTTGAAAATGTTTTAGACACAATAAAAAAAATTGAGAAACCTTAAAATATTAAACTATAAAAACAATGAAGAGAATATTATTATTTGCAATTGCTACAACTATTATGTTTTCATGTTCTGAGAAAAAGAACGTTGAAATAAGCGGAAAGATTGAAAAAGGGAACGGTAAAACTATCTATCTTGTTGAGTCTACTACCAAAGGCGATATCATTATTGACTCTACTATCCTAGATCAGAAATCTACATTTCTGTTTAAGCAAAACATAGAACAACAAAAATTCTATAAACTTAATAGCGAAGCAGAAAGCATACTATTACTAGCAAAACCTAACGATAAAATAGTAGTAAACACAAACATTTCTGATTTAACTACTAATGCATCTATCAGCGGTTCTAATGAGTCGGAGAAATACTTAAACCTTGTTAAAGATCTAAAGAATACCGAGAAGACAATTTCTGAATTAAGAGAAAAACTCAACCAGCTAATATTAAGTGAAAGTTATTCGCCAGAAGCTAAGAATGACCTCGAAAAGGAATATTTAAAGGCTAAAATTATTTATAGAAACAAAGCGGCAAAGTACATTCAAGAAAATCCTACTTCGCTGACTTCTACCCTTGTTATCTATCAAAAATTTTCAGATGGTAAATATATTTTAAACAAAGAGATTGACCTTCCTTTTATTAAAGTAGCTTGCGACTCGTTAACAAAACACTTCCCAAAAAACAGCCGAGTAGAATTGTTAGTTAAGGATTATAACAACATGGCTAAAACAGCCGAAAGCATAGCTTTTAACGAATTTATTCAAACAACAGAATCTTCGTTACCTGAACTTTTACTACCCGATACTGACGGAAAAGAAATTAGCCTGCGCGGATTAAAAGGAAAAGTTGTAATTCTAAATTTCTGGTCGTATACAAATAAAGAATCAGTAGAAAACAATTTAGTTTTAAAAAGCCTTTATAAAGAATACAAAAGCAAAGGTTTAGAAATATACTCTGTATCGCTTGACAGAAACAGAGAAGAATGGAAGAAAGCAGTAAACTTCGACCAACTTCCATGGATAAATGTTATAGACACTAATTATCCTGCAACAATACAAACACGCACATACAATGTAATGCAGGTTCCTACATTTTTCCTAATTAACCGTGACAACGAAATCATTGGTCGTGATTTATCATTAAAAAGATTAAAAATTAGAATTGAACATCAACTTTAATAATTAAGGTGAATATTAACGAAAAAATATATTTTGCTTCCGACTTGCATTTGGGTTTCCCAAATTACAAAGAGGGAAGAGAACGCGAGAAGATATTTGTTAAATGGTTAGATCAAATAAAAGAAGACGCCACCAAGCTATATTTGCTTGGTGACGTTTTTGATTTTTGGTTTGAATGGAAAAATGTTGTACCGCGCGGTTTCACACGTTTCTTGGGGAAAATAGCCGAATTATCTGACAGAGGTATAGAAATTCATTTTTTCATCGGAAATCACGATGTTTGGATTTTCGATTATCTAGCTGAAGAACTAAATATTACAGTACATAAAAACCCTCTTGTTATTGAACACTGTGGGGTTTCGGTTTTTATGGCTCACGGCGATGGCCTTGGCCCTGGCGACCATGGATACAAAATGCTGAAGAAAATATTTCACAATAAAACTTTACAGTGGATGTTTGCTCGCATTCATCCAAACTTTGCCATCTGGATTGCTAACAAATGGTCTGTATCGTCT
>JAFGOQ010000094.1 GCA_016926405.1 Bacteroidales bacterium | reverse complement strand
TTTTTGGACACCCTCTAATATAGTTAATTGACCATTTACCAGTACAGGGTGCTTTTTGCACAACATCTGTGGCGTTATTTTTTTGGAGGGGAGTTTTGAGGATGTCCAAAAACTAAATTAAACTGTCATCCTGGGCGTAGTCGAAGGATTGTTTCATTGAAAACACAACGTTTCGACTCCGCTCAACGTGACATTTTAATTTTTTATTAATTGTTTTTGGACACCCTCTAATATAATTAAGTAGATACTACTTTATAGTTTGTTGTTGGTTATAGAAACCATAATCTTAAAAAGCAAAACGTTTAATTCTATTCAGGTTGGCTGTTAACCATAAATTGAAGATTAAAGCTGGTAGCTTAAAATAACATAGATACTTTTTAATCTCAATTCCAGAATTATCGAACTAAAAGCTCTAAAGCTTGCTTGTCGTTAATATAGCCTGTAAGCTTATCGCCTATTTTAACCTCGCCCACTCCGCATGGTGTTCCGGTATAAATTAAATCGCCAATTTTAAGAGTCATAAATTGCGATACATAAGCAATAATATCGTCAATTGAGAATATTAGGCTTTTTAGGGAGTCGTGCTGTACTACTTCGCCATTCTTCTCGAGCTTAATAGTAATATCCTCAACGTTTCCTAACTCCGACACATTGTAAAAATCGCCCACAGGAGCAGCCCCATCAAAAGCTTTGGCAATTTCCCACGGTTTACCCTCGGCAATACATTGATTTTGCAAATCGCGCGCAGTAAAATCGATACCAAAACCTATTTCGTTGTAGTATCTGTTGGCAAACTTTTTACTAATATTCTTACCAACCTTATTAATCTTAACCACCACCTCGGCCTCGTAATGCAACTCTTTAGTAAAATCGGGATAGTAAAAAGGCTGCCCCTTTTTAAGAAATGCCGAGTCGGGTTTAGTAAAAAACACTGGCACAGTAGGTATTTGCGCCTTTAACTCCTCAATATGAGGGCGGTAATTATATCCAATACAGATAATCTTCATAACAGTCTGGATTTATTAAAACAACTTATTATTCAGAGCACGAAGCTTAATATTTGTTAGTACTTTTTTGGTGTACAGAGGGAAATCGTTATTAATCATCCAACCATAATAGCCTTGGTCTTTAGCAAAAACCGACTCTACAGTTTGTCCTTTATATTTACCAAAGTTAAAAGTCTCCTCACCCTTTTCGTTATAAACAATACGGCCAGCAAAATCGACATTATTATTATGAGCCGAGAATTCGGCCAAGCTATTTATATCGTTTTTAACCGGAGTAGAAACCTTTCCGTCTTTATCTTTAAACTCGGCATTTTCGTATCGGTCAACCTGAGCTTTAAGAACCTCGTATGTAGCACGAGTATCGGCTAAAGCACTATGAGCATTCTCTAGTTCAGCGTTGCAGTAAAACTTATATGCAGCAACCAACGTACGCTGTTCCATTTTGTGGAATATTGTCTGAACATCGACAAACTTACGTTTCTTAAAATCGAAGTCGCAGTCGGCACGAAGAAACTCCTCGGCCAGTAATGGAAAATCGAAACGATTAGAGTTAAATCCAGCAAAATCGGCTCCTTCAAGAAACTGAGCAAGCTCTTTAGCAATATCTTTAAATGTAGGAGCATCTTTAATATCTTCGTCGTAAATACCATGAATTAACGATGTCTCCAAAGGAATTGGCACAGTAGGATTAACACGAATAGTTTTTACCTCTTCGCTATTATCAACATTAACCTTAATTATACAAATCTCTACAATTCTATCTTTAGCCACGTCAATGCCTGTTGTCTCAAGATCAATAAAAGCAAGGGGGTTTCTTAAATTTAATTTCATCAAAATATAATTTATGTTAGGTAATAGTATTCAATCTTTTTACAACACAAGCAACCATTTACTCTCAACTTATTAATGAAACCCTTGTGTTGTATTTACTTTCGTATGCGAGCTTTTGCTTGCTAAGGTTTCATAAGTTCACCTGATTTTTATCTACCAATAGACCGCCCAAATTTAATAATTCTTTAATCTATTAATATTATAACGGCAATATATGAGCCATATAAAAAACCAAAGGTTGCACCTCTGAAAACAGAGAAGCAACCTTTGTATATTAAAACAGTATCATTTTAGCTATTTACCATCATTGGCATTAATAGCATAAGAATATCCTCGTTTGGATTCTCTTTTTCGGCAGGTAAAATAAGTCCTGCGCGTGTAGGATCAGAAAGCTCTAAAACCACATCCGAAGAAGATAAATTTGTAAGAATTTCGATAAGGAAAAGCGACTTAAATCCTATCTCCATAGCAGCTCCATCGTACTGACACGAAAGGTGCTCCTTAGCAGCAATAGAAAAATCTAAATCCTGAGCCGAAACAGTCATCTGGTCGGAATCAATAGAAAGCTTAATAAGATTGCTGGCCTGATTCGAATAAACCGAAACACGCTTTAAAGCCGATAATAGAGCCAACCTATCGATAGTTATTTTATTCTGATTGTTTGTTGGAATAACCGAGTTGTATGCAGGGTAATTTCCTTCAACCAAACGACAAACCATTCTGTAGTTAGGAAGAACAAAAAATACATTCTGAGAGTCGAACTCAACATTAACAGGCTGATCGTCTTTTGGAAGTATTGTGCGCAGTAGCGACGAAGGCTTTTTAGGCAGAATAAACGACGATTTAGCAGCAGCAGTAATATCGTTTCTACGATATCTTACCAGCTTATGAGCATCAGAAGCTACAAAAGTAACACCATCTTCGCCTTGCTCAAACAAAACACCATTCATTACAGGACGAAGCTCATCGTCGGCAGTAGCAAAAATTGTTTTTTCGATTCCAGTAAGGAAAGCGTCTGATTCAATGTTAAGACTATTTTTCGATTCCTCTTTAATTTTCGGCATCGAAGGAAAATCTTCACCATTCTGACCTACTATAGTATATTTACCATTCTCACTTTGAATAGTAATTTGTCTGTTCGACGGATCGACCTCGAAAGTAAGAGGCTGTTCAGGTGTATTTTTAAGTGTATCGATAAGGATTTTTGCAGGAACAGCAATATCTCCTTCTTGCGATACAACATCTAATGAAATACTAGTAATTAGGGTAGTCTCCAAGTCGGAGGCAGTTATTGTAAGATCGTTTCCTTTAAGCGAGAAAAGAAAATTATCTAAAATAGGCAAAGTGTTTTTGTTACTAATAACCCTATTTACAGTTTGCAAATGGCTCAATAGCTCGATACTTGATACAACAAACTTCATTGGTATATAATATTAATAGTTTACAAATCAATAAAATATCGCAAATAATACATTTCGCGATTTAAGTATCAATAATAGTAAAAAAATAGGTACTTACCCAATTTTACAACCAAATATAAATTAACAATTTACTAACACTTACATTCTACCGTTTTACTTGTTGAAGTAACGATAGTCTTTCAGCAAATTATCCATTTTAAGAAACGACACAACAACGGGCTCGCTGTTATCCATTTGAACAAATACCTTATACAGGTCAAATCCTGTTTCGGAATTAGAATCGGGTTTATAAAACACATTTAACTTATGCAATTCACCTTCTACCACAACACTAATAACGACATCAGCATTACCTTTTAAGCCATTATAAACCTCAACCTGATTGTCTGTTAAAAAATCGTCGAACTCAAGCGACGAAGCAAACGACAAGTACGAAAATATCTTTTCTGTTTCGTTGGAGCTAATCGTTTTGTTATTATTTAAAGACGATACAACATACATATCATTGTGCTTTTCAATAACAAACGACTCTGTTTTTGCATCGGAATATTCTACCGACAACTTATCAATTTGCAACGAATTCCACGAATACATGGCTTTCGATTTCCAATAACTATCATTCAACGAGAGGGCTGAAGAAAATTCCAACGCATACCCAGGAGTAGTTAAATAATAAGCTTGACTACTATTATTTATTGTTGCCACAACTCTTGTTTCGACATTATAAAACGAATAAAGAATCTCTTTTTTGTCGATAAAAAAGCGCACCTGCTTTTGCAACTTCACAACACCTTTGTTAATAGCATTATTAACAGCTTTCTCGGCCGGAACATCAACCAAAAGCATAGGTAACATATTTACAATAATTGACACCTGCGATTGTCGTGCAATGTCAGCTCCATTAACAATCCAATTATCACCATTTTTTTCGAGAACAACCTCTTTATTACTACCATCTGATATAACAATTCTATCAATTAAGTGCGAGTTGCTAATGGCAAACATATCTTCGCTATATTCAATATTCTCGGCCGACATCCAAATCACCGTGCAGATAGCTGCAATTAGCAAAGCTATAGGCACAAAGTATTTTAACCACTTCTTTATCATTACCTTCTCTTTGAATATTTATACCAACGCAAAAACCACAATAACACACCCGCTAAAAGAACAATTATAATAGGCATTATTACATTAAACAACTGCCAGTAAAAACGATTAAAAGAGGTTTTGTTTTTGTCGAGCAATCGCATCTTAAACTGATTAGTACGCAGACTCATCACCTCTTCACCACCCGAAGAATAGCTTACAACATTCTTAACAAACAGAAGATTATCAAACATCTGTTTCGAATATCTATCGTAACCCAAACGCATAATTCTAGGGCCACTAGCCAAATTAACAACTTCGTTCTTAATAATATCGGCATCGGCAACAACAATCAGTTTTCCCGGCTTTTCCGATTTATAAATTGTTTGAGAATTGTTTTTGGCTTCAAAACCCTTAACAATTCTATTGGTGAAAATTGAGTTAAACTCGCCCTCTAACATTACCGCAATATTAAAAGGATGGTGCTTTAAACTAAGCTTAGCAGGCTTATCGTTTATTTCGTATAACGAGATTGTATTAGGAACGCTCTTTGTTCGATTATAACCAGAGGTTTGGAGCAACACCGTTGAATTAACAACATCGCTACTATTAACAAAATCAATAGAACTAGGATAGGCTGTTTTTATAAAATTCAAACCTCTAGTTAAGGCATTACTTGTTGGAGTAGCCAAAGGCATATACATCCACGAGGCAGGTCTAAACTGAGCATTTTGACCAGCAGGAGCAATATTTATAGGAAGCTGCAAACATTGAAAATCCTGAACAATAACAGGATTTACACGAACACCATAATCAAAAAACATATCCTCTATATTCAAATTACGGACTACAGAAATAGTTTGCCCATGACGCGATAATGAATCGGCATTAACACCAACCATATCTACAAACCAAAGCACATTTCCACCCTGAAGTAAATACTGATCGATAATATATTTTTCGTCTTCGCTAAAACTAGATTTAGGATCGGCAAAAACAAGACACTTATAACGCAAAGCCACATCTAATGACGACAGAATAACATTACTAACATCAGCCTGCAGTTTAAGCTCATTTTTTATGTCGGCAAGCCCTGCCTCTTGCGCCTCGTTATGACCTTGAACAAAACCAACAGCAACCTTTTTCTCAACCAATAGAGTTTTCATTGCATTAAGCAATTCGTACTCTAAATTTTCAATCGAAAGATTAAGGTTTTGATCGCCATCGTAGATAGGATTATTTTTTAACAGATTAACAGCAACACTCTTGTTACCATAACGCATTTCTAGCCCAGGAAAAACCACTTGGGTAACAACACCACCTTTAGTATCGCGCTGCTGAAAATTAACGGGCTTTACACCTTTATCGATAAGCTGCTGGTACACCTTTTCGCGACGTTTAGAGTCTTTAGCTGCCGATGGATCAATAAATTTATATTGAAAATCGCTTCCTCCAATACGTCTAAACTCTTGTAATTTATGATCGAGAGCTTTATTCAAACGCTTTAAACCAACAGGCATATCTCCATCGAGATAAACCTTTAAAACAACTCTTTTATCGAGATTCTCTAAATATTCTTTTGTTGTTTCCGACAGAGTATATCGTTTATCTTGAGTAAGATCGACCCTAACGCTAGACCACGAAGAGGCTATAATTATCAGAATAATTACAACTATATATACAAAACTGATAAAATAATCTTTATGCTTAAAATTCATCAAAACACAATTAGGTTAAACATTTGTTTTTCAACTTATACCTTGCAGCAATAACTATTCTCTACTAAATACTAACCTCGCCTCTTTTCTGCTTAAAGCAAGCCTAGTAAGAGTTTAATAAACTTATCGTCGTTTTACAACCACAGTAGTAGCTAGAATAAAAATAGCAACAACACCAACAAAATAAATTAAATCGCCCAAATCAATCACTCCGCGACTAATAGAATTATAGTGCTCGTTAATACCAATATTCATAATAACCAACTCTATAGAACTAAACACAGGTATCGATGAGATATAATCGAAACCAATAAAAAACAGAAAGCAAATACTCATTCCAAAAAGGAATGCAACAATCTGATTTTCGGTAACCGACGAAGTAAAAATACCAATAGCAGTATATATTGCAGCCAAAAACAACAACCCTAAATACGAACCCAAAGTAGCACCTAAATCAAGATTCCCTACATTAGTGCCAAGTTGCCAAACCGAATAGAAATAGACTAAGGTTGGTACAATAGCCAAAATAACCAACGAGTATGCAGCTAAATATTTAGATATAACAATTTTGCTTTCGGTTATTGGACGGGTAAGCAACATCTCCATTGTTCCTGTTCGTCGCTCTTCGGCAAACATACGCATTGTAATTGCAGGTACTAAAAAAAGAAACACCCAAGGAGCGAGCTGAAAAAGGGCATTAAGATTTGCCAATCCCATATCTAAAATATTTGTCTCGCCAGGTATAATCCACAAAAACATACCGTTTAACAAAAGGAATATTACAATAACCAAATACCCTGTCAAACCACTAAAAAAACCTCTGACTTCTTTTAAATACAACGAAACCATATCCTACTATTTTCAACGAAATGCAAAAACATTTCATATTTATTATTTAATAAAGAATACTATTTTATATAACAAATAGAGAAAAGCTACTTTAATTACTCAATAATAATAGCAGTTTCTCTATTTCTCTTTTCTTCTAAATATTTATCGTACGAAACAAGCTGAACATTACTATAATAGAATTTTATAATCTGCTCGTAATTAAAACCTAAATGAGCCATCTTCATAGCCCCTATCTGGCTCAGCCCAACACCGTGTCCATAGCCAAGTCCATTAAAAACAACATATCTACCTTCTACATCAATAGAAAAGAACGACGATCGCAAATTGAAATACTTACGAATCTCGCGTGTTCTTATAGAGTCTTCTCCTATTATCAAAAATTTACTTCTGTTTTTTACCGACAGCATTAACTTTTTCCTTCGTATAGATTTACCCGAGAATTCGTTTTCCATTAGAAAATTCCTCCACTCATTAATAGGAACTTTTTTTGTCCACTTATAATTTCTTTGATTAATAGAATATGGATCAACAACAGATCGCAGATATGGCAACGGAGAACTCCATTCTACTTCTGAATTGGATGTAAGACCACCAGAATTGGAATGAAAAGCGGCGGTAATAATATCGTTCACCGAATCAACAATTATTAGATGATCGGTTGAGACAACCGACTCGAAAATCCTATGATTAATATTATTTCGTCCATGATAAGCCTGACAATGAACATCGTCGCACACATTAAAGCCCTCAGACGAATGCCTATCGATATGACCAAGCAGATACGTTCTGCTTATTAAAGCCTGAGTTTTATAAAACTCTTGAATAATATTTGGACCAGCTTCAGCTAAAACAACCCCCGCCAAATATTTATTTACATCAACCCTATTAATAAATTTTAAACTACCAAAGTTGTTAGTTACAACAATATTATCGTCGTAACTTCTAGACTCCAATGAAGGCTTTATAGGTTTTAATCTAAAATAGCCTGTGCTATCGACACTATTTATTCTTATAGTATCGAAAACACCCACTACATTATTTAGCGTGCTAACCAATATCTGATGGTTAAAGCACGAAATATATAAAAGCGTATTCTCTTCTAACTTATACTCCTTATCGCCATTTGCCGAAACCAAATAACACGAATTTACAGGTGTAAATACCACCGAACTAATATTCTTATTATGAAACACGCATACATCAACAGAATCAACTTCGGCCGACATAAGGGGAATACAAACAAAGGCAATCAGTATAATTAGAATATATTTCATTATACACTTAAGATGAATTTCACTATAAAAACAAAGAAAGCGATTATTAACGTACCTACAATAACACCTTTTCCTCCTCGGTAATAATTTCTATTTATATAAAGATAAAACAGCCCCAAATTAGGTAGTACCGACAAGCTTATCATCTTAACAAACAAATTCACAAAGGCTTTGCTAGCAAACATATTTGTTGTCCACTCTACAGTTCCAAAACTAAGCAATAACAAAACCACCAAACAAGGGACAATAACCCCTTGAATTAGACCAACAAAAAAATTATCGGGTAATAATCTATCAATTACTTTCATTCAGATTCCAACCATTTAAAGTGTTAATCATAACATAATCCGATAAATCGACCTTAACAGGAACAATCGAAACATATTTATTATTCAGGGCAGCCTCATCGGTATCGGTACTCTCTGGCTCGTCGTTGCAATAGTAGCCAGTAAGCCAAAAGTAATTGCTACCACGCGGATCGGTTCTTTTTTCGAACTCCTCAACCCAACGGCCTTTGTTTTGTCTACAAACCTTAACACCCTTAATCTCATCAACATTTCCCTCGGGAATATTCACGTTCAAGCATGTTCCCTTAGGAAGACCATTACGTAATACCTCTGAAACAATACGCTTACCATAAACTACCGATGCCTGAAAATTAGCATCGCGAGCAAAATCTAAAAGCGATAAACCAACCGAGTCAATTCCGTTTAAACAACCCTCAATAGCACCGGCCATTGTACCGCTATATATTAAACTAATAGATGAATTTGATCCGTGGTTAACACCCGAAAGAACTAAATCGGGTTTTCTATCTAACACCTGATTAATAGCCAATTTAATACAATCGGCAGGAGTACCACTGCACGCATAAAGAGCCAAACCCTCTGTCTTATCAAGCAATCGTAAACGAATAGGTACTTTAATGGTTATTGCATGCGACATGCCCGAATTTCCCACTTCGGGAGCAACGGCAACAACATCGCCAAATGATTTTGCTATTTCAATTAAAGCCTTAAAACCTCCAGCATAATAGCCGTCGTCATTAGTAACAAGTATTAATGGGCGTTTATTTTCTTTTTCCAATTTTTGTGATTTTTCATTTATAACACACAAATATATTCAATGCTATTTAAGTACCAACAAACTCAACAATAATAATATTAACAAAACTCTTTAATTTTAACCCTTTCAGAAAGAACAATATCTTCTTTTTTAACTATTTTTGTTGTTTCATAATAAAAAAAACCAACATTTCTTTACTTAAAGAGACTAGGTATTATATTGAAAACGAAATAAATATACAAAATGAAAATATCGTACAACTGGTTAAAAGAGTATTTAAAAACAGAGTTAACACCAAACGAAATCAGCATTATTTTAACTGATATAGGTTTAGAAGTTGAAGGAATTGAGAAGTTTGAATCGGTAAAAGGTGGATTAAAAGGCCTTGTTATTGGAAAAGTTCTTACTTGCGAAAAACACCCCGACGCCGACAAACTTAGCAAAACTACTGTTGACGTAGGAAACAACACTATACTACCAATTGTTTGTGGCGCACCTAATGTTGCCGCAGGACAAACTGTTGTTGTTGCTACTGTTGGAACAATACTATATTCAGGCGACGATAGCTTTACTATTAAAAAATCGAAGATTAGAGGCGAAGAGTCTATGGGTATGATTTGTGCCGAAGACGAAATAGGAATGGGTAATTCGCACGACGGTATTATGGTTATTATCGAAGAAATCCCTACAGGAACTCCTGCAGCCGATTATTTTAAAATTGATAACGATTTAGTTTTCGAAATAGGACTTACTCCTAACCGCGTTGACGCTTCGTCGCACTTTGGCGTAGCACGCGATCTTGCTGCTTACATTCAGCAAACACAAGATATTAAAGCCGAAAAAATATCGGTTAAAGAGTATAAAAAAGATAACGATAATCTTAAAATTGAAGTTGAGGTTAAAGACAATGATTTGTGTCCTCGCTATGCTGGTGTTACAATTTCGAATATTGAAATTAAAGATTCGCCAGATTGGATGAAGAACAGACTAAAAGCTATTGGTCTTTCGCCAATTAATAATATTGTAGACATAACAAACTACGTTCTTCACGAAACAGGTCAACCTCTTCATGCTTTCGACGCAGCTAAAATTGCTGGTAACAAAATTGTTGTTACAACTATTGCCGACAAAACAAAATTTACAACTCTTGACGAAGCCGAAAGAGAACTTTCCGATGCCGACTTAATGATTTGCAACGCACAAGAACCTATGTGTATGGCTGGTGTTTTTGGAGGTTTAGAATCGGGAGTATCAAACACTACAACTAATATTTTCTTAGAGAGTGCTTATTTCAATCCTGTTTCTGTTCGTAAAACAGCCAAGCGTCATGGTTTAAATACCGATTCATCGTTCCGTTTCGAAAGAGGTATCGATCCAAACAATACTATTTACGCCCTTAAGCGTGCTGCATTACTTATTAAAGAGATTGCTGGTGGCGAAATTTCGTCTGACATTATCGATATTTATCCTAACCCAATAGAAGACTTTGTTGTTGAAGTAAAATACTCAAACATTACACGCTTAATTGGCGAAGAGATAAACAAAGAGACAATTAAGAACATTCTTAAAGGTTTAGAAATTAACATTACCAACGAAGACGAGAACTGCTTAACTCTTACTGTTCCGGCATACAGAGTTGATGTTCAGCGCGAGGCCGATGTTATTGAAGAGATTCTTAGAATATACGGATATAACAATATTGGTATTCCTGCAACTGTTCACTCAACATTGCAAAACTCAGTAAAACCCGACGTTGAAGCAGTAAATAACTTAGTTGCCGATTACCTTAGCAGCAACGGATTTAACGAGATTATGTGTAACTCGTTAACTAAACATTCGTACTGCGAAAATTCTAATTCGTTTGACGTAGAAAAATCGGTAAAAATTCTAAACCCTCTTAGTCAGGACCTAAATGCAATGCGCCAGAGTCTTATTTTTGGTGTTTTAGAATCGGCTATTTACAATATAAACCGACGTAACGGCGACCTTAAGCTTTTTGAATTTGGTAAACATTACCAATTCGATAGCTCAAAAGAGGGTCTTAAAAAATATTCAGAAGAGGTGCATCTTGCATTATTTGCAACAGGCAAAAGAGAATCTGCCAACTGGAACACTCAGGCTGTTGATGCTTCGTTCTATATGATTAAGAGCTATGCCGAGAATATTTTGGAGCGTTTAGGTTTCGATATAGATAGCATAAACAGCGAGTATTTTAACTGCGATGTATTCTCGGAAGGTTTAAAATACATTTTAAATGGAAAAGTTATACTTGAGCTTGGTATCTTAAGCCGTAAAATGGTTAAGAAATTCGATATTAAACAAGAGTGTTTCTTTGCCGATTTTAATTGGGACGCAATTTTAAAAGCTGCTAAGAAAAACAAGGTTTCGTTTAAAGAGCTTCCTAAATTCCCTGAGGTAAAACGCGATTTAGCGCTACTAATTGACGAAAAAGTTAAATTCGCCGATCTTAAAAAGGCTGCCCATAAAATGGAAAAAAGCCTTCTTAAAAAGGTTGATCTGTTTGACATTTACCAAGGAAAAGGTATTGAAGAGGGTAAAAAATCGTATGCAATGAGTTTTATAATTCAAGACGAAAACAAGACTCTTACCGACAAACAAATTGACAAAATCATGTCGAAAATTCAGAACACTTTCGAAAGAGAGTTTGATGCTAAATTGAGATAGAAATAACACCTATAATATAAAAACGAGCCGATTATTAATTTAATCGGCTCGTTTTATTTTTATATACAGTGGATACTTGGTTATTCAAGGTCACCAAACAATGCTATACTTTGCGGCTTCAACAGAATCTCTCTCTACTCAATTTTAATTATCGATTGTCTAATGATATCTATTATTTTAAACCACTGCTCTATTACAGAACTATCGAGCACCCACTTTTGTGGATTAATAATAGCAAAATGCGATTTACCTTTAAGAGCCGGAACAAAGTCGACATTAGATTCGTTTATCGAAAAATTTAATTCTGGACTCTTACTAAGAGTATCTACAACAACATCGTTAAATCTAATATCTTGCAAATACTTTTTAACTAAATGAATGCTGTTACCTGTAGTAACTACTCGCGAGTCGAAATTTGCATATCCTGTTTTTAAAACTTTTGACGATGAAAAAGGGTTAATTTTATCAAGTATATTCTTCTCTCGTAAGTTTATTTTTGTCGACAAAGGAATCTCCAAAGGAAAGTACACCCCACAGAATGTATTTAATTTATCTACCGAATTATATGGATCGCCCGACAACACAAAATAACAAGTTTCGTTGGTATTATTTGGGATATAAGCGGTTCTTTTAAACCTAGGTATTTGCCTGTATGTTAAAAGCGGATATTACCCCTCTTGGAAGTAGAGTTTTCGGTTACTTCTTTCGGCAAACTCTTGTAAAATTTCGATGTTTGCTTTTTCCATAATTAGTTTTTTAACAACTAAATCGTTCACTCTACAATTCGCAAAACCTTTAGCCTATCAATCATATTTTTATGCAACTCTATTAATTCTATAATTGCGTTTTTATCGTTATTTGTTCTGGTTATAGTAGATAATAAATTACCCTTTCGGTTTTTACTATTTGTTTGATACGAAACAGAGTAAACATTGTGCTTTAGCAGACTTGCCATAATTTGGTGAGTAAAGAAATTAATTGTTTTACCAGAATCTTTACTCTTAATAAGGTAGTTTTTATCGAATTTTTCGTTTCCCGTTTCAATCTCTTTTAAGCCTAATCGCTTTAGCAACCTGTCAAGAGAACCTTCCCAACCAATTGTCATATTATAGTCTGATAAGCTATCAAATTCTATTTCAACCTTCAATGGACGGGTATCCGATTCGGTTATTTTTATTTCGCAACCCTTATAAAGAATATAAAGCTTAAGTATTTCAAGTACATTTCCTGAAGTGCGACTAATACTAAATTCACCATTCTGCTCTACGGCTATTTGTCGCCACATTTCTCTTTTTTTAGATACATCGTTGTATCCATGAGTTTGAGTTACAAAAGTTTGTTTTAATAAACTGTCATTATTTTTATTTTCCATAATTGAAATGTATTTTAAAACCTCCACTCCTTCTCTATCAAAGCCAACTTCTCTTTATTTATTCGCAACGACTCTGCATCTTCTCTACTTCGCATATTTAATTTCACACGATAGAACATAACTTTAACAACAAATAGAAGCATTACAACAAAGCACCCTATGAGTTGACTATCGGTAAAATTAATTGGACGACTATTAAACACATCCACTAAAACATAAAAAAAAGGAATAGCAAGCGAGCCTATAGCCGCAAATATTATCTCCTTTTTCTCTTCTCGCTTGTGTTTATCTTCGCGTTCCGACGATGGGACACTCTCCTTAATTCTTTCCTGAATTTGCTTAATAATTTTCTCTTTTTCGCTCCGCAGAACATCACTATCATATCTTCTTTTATGAAGAATTATGCCTGCAACTAGTTTCTTTTCGAAAGATATTAAACCATCGTTTTTAAAATAGTAAAAAAGATTTTTTGTTGGCTCACTACCCAACGACTCATGCAATTCATTATACATTGTTTGTTTGTTTACGGGTTAAAATAGAGCCGCAAATGCGGCTCTAAAATCCGCCCAACTACACTAAAAATTGGGCTATTTATTAACTAAAAAAAAATTAACTATCATCCTCAGTTTTCTTATTCTTCGATCGTCCTGCTTGCTTCAAAGCTCTGTCGATAATCCACTCCAACTGTCCGTTAATACTACGAAACTCATCGGCAGCCCATTTCTCCAGATCTTCGTATTTATCGGGATCAATTCTAAGAACAAATTGTTTTTTCTTGGACATTAAAACACCTCCTCTTTTTACAATCGGGTTTTTATACGCTCTAATAACTCTACCCCTTTATCGATAAAAAAGTCAAGTTTTTCATTATCAACCTCCCAATAATTAAATTCTAAACCTAGAATTCTCTTTTTCGAAAGATTATGCACCTCGTTAACTCTTTCGTCAGAAATACCAAACCTAAGGCCTTCAAATTTATTGCAAATAGCCAAAAACCTATCTACATCCGACTCGGTCAAAACAGAAGGCTTTCCGTTTCGTTTCTCCACCGAAACTGTAAGCTTTTTGTCTACATAACTATTTCCTGTTTTTATATTTCTGTATGTTAGAAAATTAGTCAGAAAGCCTCTTTTAATAGCCGAAAATAAATTATTATCGGAGGTTCTAATATCAGTAAATAATCCACAATACATATTAGTAGACCCCATATTTGCCGAAAAAGTATCGAAAGCAACAAAATAAACGCCTCTTATTTCAAAATAAATTACTTTTTTATTTTTCATAGGATCGCCAGGTGTTGTCACAAATCGATTACGCTCGGCAGTAGAAAAATAATTGTAACCTCTATCTTTACAATACTGTGTTAAAAGTTCAAAATATGTCGGTTCGTTTTCCATTATATTTTAGTGATGAAGGGTTCCTGCATTAACAATAGGCTTAGCTGATTCTTCGCTACAAAGAACAACCATTAAATTACTAATCATGGCAGCTTTTTTCTCCTCGTCCATATCAATAATTTCACGCTCTTTAAGTTTATTCAAAGCCATCTGAACCATACCTACAGCACCTTCAACAATTTTTTCGCGAGCAGCAACAATAGCTGTAGCCTGCTGACGCTTAAGCATTGCACTTGCAATTTCCGAAGCATAAGCAATATAATTTATACGAGCTTCAATAACATGAATACCAGCAATATCTAAACGCTCTTTCAACTCTTCTTCAAGCTTTGTATTAATCACTTCGCCACCAGCACGTAATGTAATATGAGCCTCTTCATCCTCCCAATTATCATAAGGATAATGACCAGCTAGTTTACGCAAAGCAGCCTCGCTCTGTACACGAACAAAATGCTCGTACTCATCAACTTCAAAAGCAGCTTTAAAAGTCTCCTGTACTTTCCATACAAGTACAATTCCAATCATAATTGGATTACCAATCTTGTCGTTAACCTTAATTGGCTCGCTATCGAAATTGCGTGCTCTTAGAGATATTCTTTTTCTAGAATAAAAAGGGTTAACCCAGAAAAAACCATTAGCCTTAATTGTTCCGCAGTACTTTCCAAACAGAACAAGAACAACCGACTCATTTGGATTAATTGTCATTAAACCTACAAGCGATAACAGAACTATAGGAGCAACAAAAAACAGAGGCTTAATAAAAAAGCCAAAATACACCACAACTGCTAACACAAGCAAAATAAAAAAAAGAGCTAAATAGCCATTTGATCCAACAATTTCTTTTTCTTTTTTCATAATATTAAATTTAGTTTGATATCATTTTGATATCACAAACATATTACTTCTGTTTTGACAATACAACTTTTTATTAAAATTTTCTACAAAAAAAATAGCCTAACTTCTACAAGTCAGGCTATTCAATATACTTTAAAAGAATTATGCAAATAATTATCTTTTCGAATAAACAGAGGGTGGATATTCAATATCGTACAAAAACAATCCTTGTGGAGGGGCTGAAACACCCGCTTTTGCTCGATCTTTATCCTCAATAACCTTAGCAAATTCATCTAACGACATTTTACCAAGCCCTACTTCAAACATAGTTCCAACAATTGCACGAACCATATTACGCAAAAAACGATCGGCCTTAATTGTAAATATCAACTTCGATTTACTTTGAATCCATCGCGCCTCCATTATTTTACAATTATTGGTTTTTACGTCAGTATGCAGCTTACTAAAGCTTGTAAAATCGATATAATTAAAAAGTATTTCGGCTGCCTGATTCATCTTTCGCACATCTAAATCCCTAGTTTCAGGAGTAAAAACCTCCTGTGTAAAAGGATCTTTTTGTAACGAAACAAAATATTTATATGTTCTAGAAACAGCATCGAAACGAGCATGAGCCTCTGGATTCACCTCCATAATTTTCTGAATAGCAATATCCTTTGGCAGAAATCTATTTAGCTTATAAACAAAATTATTATTCAACCCCAAAGAGCTATTTTCCGAATCGAAATGGGCAATAAAATACGAAGCATGTACACCTGTATCGGTACGTCCACAACCCAAAATAGAAATATCTTCACGCAAAATAGTTGATAAAGCTTTTGTTATTTCCTCTTGTACCGTTTTAGCATTTGGTTGCACCTGCCAACCATGAAATCTAGTTCCGTTATATGATAATTGAATAAAATATCTAGTCATAAAAAAAAGTAATTCTATTAAGTGACACAAAAGTAGAATTTAATTAAAGAAAAAGTCTAATTCTATTTTAGCATTTTCATTACTATCGGAACCATGCACAGCATTACACTGTTTACTGGAAGCAAATATTTTTCTAATTGTCCCCTCTTTAGCCATTTCTGGATCGGTGGCACCAATTACCTCGCGCCACTTATCAACAGCATTTTCCGACTCTAAACAAATAGCTACAATATCACCCGAGATCATAAAATCAACCAATGGATCAAAAAACGGCTTACCTCTGTGAATAGAATAGAATTTCTGAGCCTCTTCTTTTTTCAATCGCAACATTCGCATTTTTGAAATTGCAAATCCATGAAACTCGATTAAAGTAATTATTTTACCAATAAACTTATTCTCAACTGCGTCGGGCTTAATAATAGCAAGTGTCTGACTAATCATATATATCAATGTTTTAATCTTTATTATTAATAGCAAAAGATAATGATTTTTGATTTTTATATTTGTGATTAAAATAAAATAATTTGAATAAAACAGTAAATAACAATATTGAGGCTCTCAAGGAGATTCTTAATTCATCAGAAAACATTGCAATTACAACTCATCGCAATCCCGATGGCGATGCTCTTGGATCATCTTTAGGATTATACAATTATCTTTTAGAACAAGGAAAACTGGTTAATGTAATTGTTCCTAATAGTTATCCTAAAGACCTTCACTTTTTACCTGGCGATAGTGAGGTTTCTATCTTTTGTAATAATAAGACTCGCTGCGAAAACATCATAAAATCATCTGATTTACTTATAGTACTAGACTATAACGATTTTTCGCGAACCGAAGATATGGCCGATTCATTAAATAATTTCGAAGGAAATATTATTGTAATAGACCACCACCCAGAACCAAAAATTGATGCTACAGTAACAATTTCAGACATCTCTGTAAGCTCTACTTGTGAATTAGTTTACGAAATATGTGCAGCTCTTTCGAACAATCCTATTGTTTCAAAAAACACAGCCACATCTCTTTATTTAGGGCTAATGACCGACACAGGAAACTTCAGACATAACTGCAGCAATCCTCGCACTTTTGAAACAGTAGCAAACCTACTTCGATCGGGCATCAATAAAGATGAAATAACTGCTCAAATTTTCGAAAGTTACAAGAAAGATCGCCTATCACTTATGGGGTTCTGCATTAACGACGGACTATCTATAATTGAAGAGTGCAATACTGCTTACATAACTATTACTAAAGAAACACGAGAGCGCTTTAATTACGTTAAAGGTGATTCGGAAGGGTTTGTTAATATACCTCTCTCAATTGAAGGAATATACTTCTCTGCAATATTTATAGAGTTCGACGATCATGTAAAAATATCTTTCCGATCGAGAGGTCAGTTTGCTACAAATAACTTTAGCTCTAAATACTTTAATGGTGGAGGACACAAAAATGCGGCTGGAGGTCGATCTTCTCTATCTCTTTCAGAAACAATTAAGAGTTTTATCGAAAAAGTAAACATTCATAAGGATGAGATTATTTATTAAATCGATATGTGTTTGGACTGTTTTATCGCTTCTTTCGTGCACACAAAGTAGCGATAAAACTATACCCAAATACAAAAAAGCAACTAAACAAGATTGGGTTGAAGCAAATAAAATTCTAGCAGAGAAAGAGACCGAACTTATTGAAAGCTTCATCAATCGTAGACATTGGAACATGACAAAATGTGACATTGGCATTTGGATTGAGAAAACATCCTCAACAAATAACAAAATCATAAACAAAGGCAACAAAGTAACTTATTCATATTCTCTTGAACTATTAGACGGAACAAAGCTATCCTCATCAGATGAAAACAAACCCGAAACTGTAATTATTGGCAGTGGGAAAATTATAAGAGGACTCGATTACGCATTTCAACAACTTAGATTAGAAGAGGAGGCCAAAATAATAATCCCTTCACATCTTGGATACGGACTCCTTGGCGATCAGAAAACAATACCTCCAAGAGCAATTTTATATTATCGAATAAAAATATTAACTGTTGAATAGCATCTATTTTATTAATCGTTATTATATTCACCCAATTATTCATTAAACTCTATACAAAACAAAAACCCACACTATGCAAAAAAAAATATTTATTATTACTTCTGTAGTTGTTTTAGCTGCATTAATCTACTTCGTAACAAAAGAGAATCAATTAACCAAAGGTTACACCAAAATTGAAAATAATGCATATTTAAAACACCTTAAAAAAAACGATTCTGGCACACCTATATTAGTAGGTGATTATGCTAGAGTTAATATTAAATACATAGATAATAACGACTCTCCTTTCTTCGAAAACACCTCTGATATTGAGATACAAGAATCGGAAGAAAATTTACACATTAGCTTTATTCTAAAAAAATTAAATGTAGGCGACAGCGTTTCTGTTTTAATTAACGCCAAAGATTTTTTCGAAAATTACCTTAAGCAACCAAAACCTGAAGACTTTAACAATAAAGACTTCATTAAAGTAAATTTCAATATTCTTTCGTCGATGAGTAAAGAGGAATACAACTCATACATGTCAACTTTTTACGAATGGGTTGACAATCCCAAAGAATATGAAAAATATCAAATACTAGATTACATAAAGAACAATAATTTAAAAATTAGACAAACAAAATCAGGTATTTTCTTCTTCTCAAAACAAAACGGAAACGGAAGAAAACCTAAAATGGGAGAAACTGTTCAACTTCAATTTGAGGGAAAAACACTTAACGGAAAAGTTTTTGATTCAACCAAAGAAAGAAAACAACTTTTTTCGTATAATTACGGCTCTCAAATGCAGATTATAAAAGGACTTGAAGAAGCTGTTAAACTAATGAGCGAAAACGAAAAAGCTTTGGTTATCATTCCATCGTGGTTAGCTTTCGGTGAATTAGGATCGGCTACAGGTATTATTCCTCCATACACATCAGTGGTGTATGAAATTGAAATAAAAAAAATTAATTAATGAGAAAAATTGCAATAATAATTCTATCAACACTACTCCTTGTTTCGTGCAGCGAGAACACAAAAAACAATCGCGATAAAGAAACCTCAAGTATTGAAGCCTTTGTTAAAGACAAAGAATATACAAGACACGAATCGGGAGTGTACTACAAAGTAATAAAAGAGGCAGACCAGGCCGAGGAAATTGCAAAACCATTAATAACATCTACCGACACTATTAAAATATGGTTTTCGGGTGAAATATTATCGGGATACCTTTTTACAACAAATATTGCTTCGTTAGCTGAATCAAATGGTATAGACATTCCTAAAACGGATCTAGTTATTAAAGAGATTAAATTAAAAGATTTCACTCTTGTACAAGGATTAGAATATGCCATTAAATCGGCTTCAAAAGGTGATAGCTTACACGTTGTAATACCTTTTGATTTAGGATACGGATCTGTTCAAAACGGACATGTACCACCCTACTCGACACTTTTCTATAAAATAGGAATACACTAATTATTTGGCATTAAAATTGCATATTTCTAAAATCATTCAAAAAAATGTTACTATTATGAAAAAAGCACTAATTATTGGATTTGCAATTGCAGCAATTTTTTCGAGCTGTAAAAAAGACGAAGTAGATTATGCAGCTCTTGAACAAAAAACTCTAGACGAATACCTACAAATTAACTACCCAAAAGCAACAGCCGATAACGATGGAATTTATACTATTGAAGCGACCGAGGGTACTGGTATATCACCTCTTCCTGAAAGTTACGTATTGGTTAATTATACAGTATCTAGAATATCGGGACCATTAAGCAAAAATGTTTTCGACACAAATAACGAAACAACAGCTAGAGATAATAGACTTTATAGCGAGCAAATTCACTACACCCCTACAATATGGAAAGCTAATGAAATGATTAAAGGAATTAAGTTAGCCTTAAACAAAATGAAAGAGGGAGGTAAAGCTAAATATATCTTACCATCTAATCTAGCATACGGAGATAAAGAAATAGGATACTTACCAGCTTACTCGACATTAATTGTAGAAATAGAATTGATAAAGGTTATCGATAACATTGATGATTACGAAAGCAATATTATTCTTAAACATATTGAAGAGAGCCCACTTGAATTCAATCTTACTCAATCGGGTGTTTACTTAGCTATCACAAAAGATGGTGAAGGCGAAAAATATAAAAACGGTGCAATCATTTCATTAACATGTCTAGGAAAATACCTAGACGGAAAAGTTTTTAATGCAAAATCAACTTTTGAATTAACGCTTGGCCAAAATCAGGTTATACCAGGATTTGAAGCAGCCGTTAAAGAACTAAAACCAGGTAGTAAAGCAACCGTAATAATTCCGTTTAAAATGGGTTACGGAACAAAAGGCAAAAGTCCTATTAAAGGATACGAAACTCTGATATTTGAATTAGAGATGCCTAATTAAAAATAGGCACACACAAAAAGCTCGAAACCACTAATAGTTTCGAGCTTTTTTTTATCCCTTTTTAATAAGAAATATTGTTGGAATTTTATTTAAATCTATATCCTTTTGCTTTTTCCAATCTTTAATACTCAATGTTTTTATAAATTCTTGGTCGGTAGTAATACCTCGGGCAACACAAAACATTGTAGAGTCGGAGCAACTTTTTAAAACATCATCAAAAAGATGCATATTTCTGAAAGGTGTTTCAATAAATATCTGCGTCTGATTTAGGCTCTCCGAACGTTGCTCCATTTGCTTAAGCTGCTTCGAGCGATCGGGATTTTTTGCTGGTATATAACCCAAAAAAGCAAAGTTCTGGCCATTCAAACCCGAAGCCATAAGCGATAATAATATAGACGACGGACCAACTAAAGGAACAACCCTTATTCCCATTGAGTGTGCAATAGCAACAACATCGGCACCAGGATCGGCAACTCCAGGTACACCTGCCTCCGAAATAAGTCCAATATTCTCTCCTTGCAGTGCTGGAGCAAGAAAACCTGCTAACTCTTCGGGTTGTGTGTGTTTATTCAATACAGAAAAATCTAAATCATCAATTTTCTGTTCTATCTTCATTTTGCTTATATATCTTCGCGCAGTCCTAATATTTTCAACAATATAATACTTAGTAACATTAAGTACATCAAGTACCTGCTCTGGCATTATTTTCTTCACATTATCGCCACCCAAATCGCAAGGCACTAGGTATAAAACTCCTTTTTCACTCATAATTATTTTATTTTCAACAAAAGTACAATAATAATTATCCAATAGTTAATTTTGGGTCTAAACAAAAACATCTAATTAATAGTTAATACAGAATGAATATCATACTAAAAAAGCTAAACAACAGAAACACAATATTAGTAGTAGCCTTGCTTTTAGGCTTTTCACTTGGCGACTACGCCAAATTATTACAACCCTATACAATTTTTATTTTAGGCTTAGTAATGACTTTTTCGCTTACCGGATTGCATACTAAAGACTTCTTCCCTCTTAAAGAAGTTATTAATCCAATAATAACAGGAACAATTTTAAACTACCTTGTTTTTGGCATATCGGTAATAACATCGGCATACTTTTTAATACCCGACAAAGATATCTTTATTGGTTTTGTTGTTATTGTTGCTTCGCCTCCTGGCGTTGCCATAATCCCTTTTTCGCACATAGTAAAAGGCAATATTAAGTACTCTATTCTGGGTGTTTTCGGTGCTTTTTTAGCAGCAGTGTTTCTTGCTCCTATTATAATAAAAACCTTCTCGGGTAACGATTCGGTTAAAGCATTAGACATATTTATTCTCATGTTTAAAGTAATTATTGTTCCGCTACTATTATCCCGATTACTTTTAATGGCTAAAACAGTAACTACTGTCGAAAAAATTAGAGGTAGAATTGTAGACTATGGCTTTGCTTTAATAATATTTACAGCTGTTGGATTAAATAGAAACGTCTTCTTTTCAGACATAGAAACTGTACTAAAAGTATCGGCTGTATTGGTAATTTCTACCTTTGGAATAGGCTGGTTATTCAAAAAAATTGCCAAACTTTTTAAAATCCCCGATAGCATTAGACACCCTCAAACACTATTGCTTACCATAAAAAGCTCTGGTTTTTCGGTTGTTACAGCTTTTCAACTTTTCGGAAAAAAAGCTGCAGTACCTTCGGCTGTTTTAGCTGTGATTGTATTGCTTTATTTGCTATATTTCATCTTTATTGAAGAAAGAACTCAACGACATTGAAAATAACTCTTTTAGGAACTGGTACCTCTCAAGGAGTGCCCGTTATAGGATGCAAATGCGAAGTTTGTGAATCAACAAACAGTAAAGATGCAAGGTTACGTACCTCGGCTTTAGTTTCGGTTGACAACAAAAATATTCTTATTGATGTAGGACCCGATTTTCGTCAGCAAATGCTATTGTCGGGAACAACCGACATTAACGCTATACTTATTACACACGAGCATCGCGATCATATTGGTGGATTAGACGATATTAGATCGATAAACTACATTCATAACAAAGCTGTAGACCTTTATGCCGAAGCCAGAGTTATTGATTATCTGAAAGAGACTTTCGCATACGCTTTTGCCGAAAAAAAATATCCCGGATCGCCCGATATCAACCTAAAAACAATTGATAATAAACCTTTTAAAATAGAAAATACCGAAATAACTCCAATCCGAGGATTACACTTTAAGCTACCTGTTTTGGGTTACAAAATTGGCGATTTTGCTTACCTAACCGACTTTAATTTTATTTCGGAGAAAGAGATAAAAAAACTTAAAGGGGTAAAACATTTAGTTATAAACGCCCTGCGAATAGAGAAACACATATCGCACTATTGCTTAGACGAAACGCTTGAGGTTATTAAAAAGATAAAACCCGAAAAAGCATATCTCACCCACATTTCGCATCAAATTGGCAAAAACGACGAAGTGCAAGAGAACTTGCCTCCTAACGTAATTATGGGGTTCGATGGTTTAGTTATTACTATTTAACACTTGTTTTAGCAACACCAAAGAGACCCCACCAACAATTATTACGACAATAGCAACTAAATACAAGGCTATTGACAGACTATAAGCATCGCACATCCATCCTACTATAGGAGCAATTATCGAGAACATAATTCTAATTACAAAATTACGAACAGAGAGCACCGTTGCTCTAATATTAGAGTCGCACAATCTATTTATATAATCTTTCAGCACTGGCGTGGCAACACCTCGCAATAAATAAAAGAGAATAAGAACCGCCAAAGCCCAGTACGAAGCAATTAATCCAACCAAAGCAAAGCATACTGAAATAACAATTACTATAGCTGTAACAAGTTTTATCTGACCATAGCGCTTATCAAATCTAAAAGCAAATATTGCAGTTATACCAACCAAAATATTCAGCATAGTCCACAAAACACCATACCACTTAACAGGTAAATTAATCTGAATAAAAAATGGCTGCACAAACCAAGCCATTGTAAGCGTACCACAACCAATAACCGACGATACAATTATATTATAGCGCAACTCTCTGTTTTCAACTAACGAATACCTTACTACCCGAAGAATTGCTTTTAAGCCTGGCATTGCCGAGTCGGTTACTTTTTTTGGCTCAACAAGGGCTATTGCTGCTGGAATAGCAAAAAAAGCAATTACTGTTTGAATTATATATGGTGTTCGTAACGATATTGTTGCCAAAAAACCTCCTGCCACACCAGCTATTGCCTCGGCAAAATTTCCTATCGACATTGTAAAGCCCTCGTATTTGGCATACTCGTGTTCGCGATTATCTTGCTTTAACGAGTCGTACAACATAGCCGAGTCGGCTCCCGAAATAAAACTCTGTCCTATACCTAAAACTACCTCGGCAACTAAAAAACCCCAAAAGCCATACGAGCACGAATAGATAAGAAAACCTAAAAATCCAAGAACCGCACCACTAATAAGAGTTAGTTTTCGACCTAAAACATCGGCCATATAACCCGAAGGGATCTCTAAAACAACAACCGAAACCGAGTAAATTGCCTGTAAAATAAAAACATGCCTTACCGATAGTCCGTTGCTCTCGTAAAACAATACAACTATTGGCATAACCAGCATAAACCACTTAGCCAGCTTTATTATATATAACTTGTAAATGTTACTTATCATAATTGCGAATAAATTTGCGACAAATATAAAAAAGTTAATAGTTATATAGTTACTAGTTGGTAAGTGTGAATGCCTAAAACACAATATTACTGTACTACCATATCACTATTTCACTATATCACTATTTCACTATTTCACTATATCACTATTTCACTAACAAACTCTCCTCTTCAAGATCTATTAGAATAATTAAGCAAAAGAAAAAACAAAAAACATATTGAAATATTCAATAATATTTACTCTATTTGCACTCTAGTTCGGGATGTGGCGCAGTCCGGTAGCGTACTGGTCTGGGGGACCAGGGGTCGCAGGTTCAAATCCTGTCATCCCGACTATTTTCTTCACTAATTACAATCACTCCAACAATATTACAAAAAACAAAACCCTTCGCAGGCATTTGTTTTTATTCCAAAAAGGTCTTCACCAAATCAGATGAAGACAAAAAAACTATATCAAGATAAATTTTTCTTAAAAAGATTAAAACACACTGATTACTAAAACATCAGTAAATACAATGGTTTCAGAAAAAAATTAATGCATTTTGTTATTTTTTTTATTTTTTTCATAACCGTCGTATAGAGTTTTAAAAAATAATTATTACTTTAACAGACGTAAATTTAAAACACACAGTGATATAAAAGATTTGTTTTCGACAAATAGTGTTAGTTCAACAGATTTTAAATTTACATTAAGAATATCATAAATACACAAAATTGTAGTTAACGCCCATTAGGGCATTTTATTAACCTAAATTTTTATAGATGTCTATAAAGTATAATATTATTGAAAAAGGTAAGCCGGGAGTTGTTGGTGGCGGCGAAAAAAAGTTTTACGCCAACGCTGTAACATCTGGAGAGTTAAGTTTAGAAGACTTAATTAAAGGAGTAGAGAAAATTAGTACTGTTAGCGGTGCCGATATTAGTGCGGTAATATACGGTTTGGTTGACTTTATGCAAGCTTCGTTGGCCGATGGCAAAATTGTTCGCCTAGGTAAATTAGGTAGCCTAAGAGTTAGCATTAGCAGTAATGGCGAAGATAGTGCCGACAAGGTTACATCGCGCAGCATTAAAGGTGCAAAAGCTCTCTTCACTCCGGGTAAAGATTTAAAATTTATTCTTAATAATCTTACCTACCAGAAAAACTAAAAACTATGAAAAAGGTCTTTTTTAAAGACCTTTTTTTTTGCTTCATACAATAGTAATACCCTTCTCGAGAATCACACACCACACTAAGGATAAAAAACCACGTTAGGTTTTGGGTGAAACCACGTTAGGTTTTGAGTAAAACCACGTTAGGTTTTGGGTGAAACCACGTTAGGTTTTGGGTGAAACCACGTTAGGTTTTGGGTAAAACCACGTTACGTTTTAGGTGAAACCACGTTAGGTTTTGGGTAAAACCACGTTACGTTTTGGGTGAAACCACGTTAGGTTTTAGGTGAAACCACGTTAGGTTTTGGGTAAAACCACGTTAGGTTTTGGGTAAAACCACGTTAGGTTTTAGGTGAAACCACGTTACGTTTTGGGTAAAACCACGTTAGGTTTTGGGTAAGACCACGTTAGGTTTTGGGTAAGACCATGTTAGGTTTTGGGTGAAACCACGTTACGTTTTTTTCAACCCTACAGCAGCAAATAAAAACAGTATAAAAACAACTACTATTTTACAACAAAAAACACTCTACAAACAAACCTACAATAAATCAATAATGGCTATATTTAACGGTCATAAAAAAGGGCTACAGAAAACAACCTAACCGCTTTAATGTATATTCACCTACTATAAAATTTTGGTGTACATGAAACATTTAAGCAAAAAAAAGCGACACTCCAGAAGAAAAGCCGCTTTAAATGTTTTCACAACGGAATAATCCTTATTGTGATTACTTTCAATTTGTACGACAAATATAGACGATAATTATTAAATACAAAACATATATATGAAAAAGATTTTAGGACTCGACTTAGGAACCACATCTATTGGATGGGCTTATGTAAAAGAGGCAGAAAACAGTTCCGAGAAATCGGAAATAGTACGCTTAGGTGTTAGAGTTAACCCTCTTTCTACCGATGAACAAACAGATTTTGAAAAGGGTAAATCAATAACTGTAAATGCCGACAGAACTTCAAAGCGAGGGGCACGTAGAGGAATACAACGTTTTAAACAACGACGAGCTAATCTTATTAATACACTTAAAAGTATTGGGTTTATTGATGATAATACTGTTTTAACAGAAACAGGAGAAAACAGTACACACAACACTTTGCTTTTAAGAGCTAAAGCCGCGAAAGAAAAAATTGAAAAAGATGAATTTGCCCGCGTACTATTGTCTATTAATAAAAAAAGAGGCTATAAAAGTAGCCGAAAGGCAAAAAACGAAGAAGAGGGAACTCTTATTGATGGTATGGAAATTGCAAAACAACTGTACCAGACAAAATGTACCCCCGGACAACTTGTCTTTAATTTATTGAAAGATGGAGGTAAATTTATTCCCGATTTCTATCGCTCCGATCTTAAAAACGAATTCGATGCTATATGGAATAACCATGCAAACCACTACCCCGAAGTACTTAATACCAAAACTTACAACCAATTGCAGGATGTAGGCAAAATGGCAACATCAAAAATTTTACTTAAAGAACACAATATTTATACAGCCGACATTAAAGGCAGCAGAGACGAGAAAAAACTAAAAACATTTGAATTACGCTCTAAAGCTATTACCGAAAAACTATCGTTAGATTCACTAGCCTATGTATTAGCCGAGGTAAACAACAACTTAAACAGCTCTAGCGGATATCTTGGTGCAATTAGCGACCGCAGTAAAGAACTATACTTCAACAAACAAACTGTTGGCGAATTTATGCACGCAAAGCTTAGCGAAAACCCTAATTACTCTTTCAAAAATCAGGTATTCTACAGACAAGATTACATGGACGAATTTGAAATAATATGGGAAACGCAAGCAAAATATTATCCAGAATTAACAAACAATATTAAGCACGAAATACGCGATATAACAATTTTTTACCAACGTCCTTTAAAATCGCAGAAGCATCTTATTTCAAACTGCGAGTTCGAGAAATACCACAAAGCTATTCCTAAGTCGAGCCCACTATTTCAAGAATTTAAAGTGTGGCAAGTAATAAATAATATTGAGGTAACCCAGAAGTCGACTAAAACCAAATACAATCTAGACATTGAACAGAAAAAACAACTTTTTGCCGAATTAAACATACGTGGCAAATTAAAAGATACCCAAGTTCTTGAATTGCTATTTAAAAAACCCAAAGAGTGGTCTATAAATTATAAAGAGGTAGAAGGAAATAATACAAACAAGGCTCTTTTCGATATTTACAAAACAATACTACACCAAGAGGGGTACGATATAGATTTCGAAAAAATAAGTGTCGAAGAAATTATTGAAACCACTACTACTATTTTTAAAGAAATAGGTATAAACGCAGATATACTAAACTTTAACACAAACCTTTCGGGTAACGAGTTCGACAAGCAGCCTAGCTACCAACTATGGCATATACTCTACTCTATTGAGAGCGACAAAGAGGTAATAAAAGCTCTGCAGAAGCATTTTGGTTTTAAAGAGAATTATGCTCGTTTATTATCAAATATCAGATTACAATCGGACTATGGTAGCTTAAGTGCACGAGCAATTAGCAAAATTATACCCTTCTTAAAAGAGGGAAACCAATACGATGTAGCTTGCGACTATGCAAAATACAATCACTCTTCGTACCTAACAAAAGAGGAAATAGAGACACGTATTTTATCCGACAAATTAAACATTCTAAAAAAGAACAGTTTAAGAAACCCTGTTGTAGAGAAAATTCTAAATCAAATGGTTAATGTGGTTAATGCCATTATAGACGATCCAGACTTAGGCAAGCCCGATGAAGTTAGAGTTGAGTTGGCTCGCGAATTAAAAAAGAGTGCTAAAGAGAGAGAAAACGACACATTAAATATTAACAAGGCTAAAATTAATCACGAAAAAATTAGAGATCTACTAAGCAAAGAGTTTGGTATTAAGAACCCAACACGCAACGATATTATTAGATATAAGCTATACTGCGAACTAGAGAGCAACGGCTTTAAAACACTCTATTCAAATACTTATATTCCTCGCGAAAAGTTATTTTCGAAAGAGATAGATATTGAACACATTATACCAAAAGCTAAACTATTCGACGATTCGTTCTCGAACAAAACATTAGAATATCGCAACATAAATCTTGAAAAAGGCGATAAAACAGCTATCGATTTTATATCAGAAAAATATGATAAAGAGTTTGTTGAAGAGTACAAAGGTAGAATTGAGCGACTGTACAAAGCCAAAACCGATGGTTTATCGAAAGGAAAATACCTGAAACTATTAATGGCCGAAAAGGATATACCGTCTGACTTTATCGATAGAGACTTGCGAAATAGTCAGTACATAGCAAAAATGGCTACTCAAATGTTGAACGAAGTTATACGTAAGGTTTATACAACAACCGGAAGTGTTACTAGCAGATTACGCGAAGATTGGGGGCTTGTTGATACTATGAAAGAGCTTAATTTCGGAAAATATAAAGAGTTAGGTCTTATAGAAACCATTGAAGGCAAAAATGGAGAATCAAAAGAACGAATTAAAGATTGGAGCAAACGTAACGATCATCGCCACCACGCAATGGATGCGCTTACTATAGCATTTACCAAACATAGCTTTATTCAATACCTAAATAATTTAAATGCCAGAAGCATAAAAACAAGCGATGCAAGTGGTATTGAGCAGAAAGAACTTTACAGAAACGATAAGGGAAAACTACTGTTTAAAAAACCTTTCGATAATTTTAGAGGTTCTGCAAAAACTCATTTAGAGTCGATATTAATTTCGTTTAAAGCAAAAAACAAGGTAGTAACAAAAAATATTAATAAAACTAAGCAAGGTGGCAACAAGTTGTCTTTAACAAAAGTACAGCTAACACCCAGAGGGCAGCTACACAAAGAGACTATTTACGGCAGCATGAAACAAGCTGTTGTAAAAGAGGAGAAAATTGGCTTGCAATTTACCGCTGAGTATATTAATAATGTAACCAAGCCTATTTATAAAGAGGCTTTACTAAAACGATTAAACGAGTTTGGTGGCGACCCTAAGAAAGCTTTTACTGCAAAAAACAGCTTAGCAAAAAATCCTATTTATCTGGATGCCGATAAAACTTTAACTCTACCCGAAAAGGTAAAAGTTAAGTTATACGAGGTTGACTATACTATAAGAAAAGAGATAAGCCCCGAGCTTAAAATTGAGAAAGTTATTGACTTAGGTATTCAGAAACTACTTTATAACAGATTAAAAGAGTTTAACGGCAATAGTAAACTAGCTTTTTCTAATCTCGATAAAAACCCAATTTGGATAAACAAAGAGAAAGGTGTTTCGCTAAAAAGAGTTCGAATATCGGGAGTTAAAAACACTGTTGCCCTGCACGATAAGCGCAATAACCGTGGCGAACTACTATTAGATAGTAACGGAAAATCACAACCCGTTGATTTTGTTAGTACAGGTAACAACCACCATATAGCTATTTACGAAGACGAAAAAGGTAAGCTACAAGAGAAAGTGGTTTCGTTTTTCGAAGCTGTATCGCGAGTTAACGCTGGTTTACCAATTATTGATAAAGAACACAATAGTAATTTAGGTTGGAAATTTATGTTCACACTAAAAAGCAACGAAATGTTTCTGTTTCCTTCCGATGGTTTCGACCCTAAAGAGTATGATCTTTTGTCGACAGATAATATGCAGGTAATTGCTAAAAATCTTTATAGGGTACAAAAAATAACATCAAAAGATTATGTATTTAGATTCCATTTAGAGACTACAGTAGAAGATAAAAAAGAATTAAAAGACATTAGTTATAAAAGGATTAGAAATACAGATTCTCTGAAAGATATCATTAAAGTAAGAATAAACCATCTTGGAAGAGTAGTACATGTAGGTGAGTATTAAAAATTAACAACTATGATAAAACGAACTTTATATTTTGGTAACCCAGCCTATTTAAGCTTTAAAAACAAACAGTTAGTTATTGATAAGCCCGACCAAAAAGATGGTCGGGCAACAATACCTGTAGAAGATATTGGTATTATTGTTTTAGACAACCCCCAGATAACAATTACACACCAATTAATACAGTCGTTACAAGACAATTTAACAGCTATAGTAAGCTGTAACCAAAGCCATTTGCCAGCATCGTTAATGTTGCCATTTAACGGAAACCATGTAATGACCGAGCGCATACGGACACAAATAGAAGTTTCGTTACCATTAAAAAAGCAACTTTGGAAACAAACTGTAGAGTGTAAGCTCAACAATCAGGCTACATTATTAACAAAACTAAACAAAGAGGCATCGCGCATTAATTGGTTAAAAGATAATGTAGACCCAGGCGATCCGAAAAACACCGAAGGACGAGCAGCGGCATACTATTGGAAAGAGTTGTTTGACGATGATTTTTTGCGCAACCCCGACGGAGGTAATCCTAATAGGCTATTAAATTATGCTTATGCTATAATAAGAGCCATTGTTGCACGAGCTTTAGTAAGTTCGGGAATGCACCCCACGTTTGGATTGTTCCATTCAAACAAATATAATATGTATTGCCTTGCCGACGATATAATGGAACCATACCGACCTTTTGCCGACCAATTAGTTTATAAGCTATTTAACGAAAATATTATTGACGACAATTTAACACCAGCTATTAAACGCGATATTCTACAATTACTTACTACCGATGTTGAAATTGATGGAAAAAGAAGCCCACTAATGGTTGCTGTTAGCCGAACCACAAACTCGTTATTTGAATGCTATCAGGGAACAAGACGTAAAATTATTTATCCAACATTTTATGAGCCAACAAGCACTAAATAGTTATAAAGTTATGTGGATAATGGTATTTTTCGACTTGCCAACCGAAACAAAAAAGCAACGTAAAGTGGCATCAAAATTCCGTAAAGAACTACTTAACGATGGCTTTAGTATGTTTCAGTTCTCAATTTATTTGCGTCACTGTTTGTCGCGCGATAATGGCGATGTGCATATAAAACGTGTAAAACAGTCGTTGCCCGAATATGGTCATGTAGGAATAATAAAAATAACCGACAAACAATTTGGTGCGATGGAACTTTTTCAGGCACAAAAAACAAAAGATAAACCACAAATGGTACAACAATTAGAGCTATTTTAATTAATTAGGATAAAAAAAAACTCTCCTTATTTGTACTATTCGGCAGTTTGTGTATAGTTTTAGCAATCGTAAACCCACCCGTACTACACTGAACAATAAATCTTTAGCGCCAGCAGGTTGTGCTTACTGGCACCAAAGATACAAATTGAAAGCAAATCACAACTACATAAGCACCTTCGTCGACATCATACCAGTTGTGCTTACTGGCACCAAAGATACAAATTGAAAGCAAATCACAACTTGTTGGAACTGGATTAGTTGCAACAGTAGGTTGTGCTTACTGGCACCAAAGATACAAATTGAAAGCAAATCACAACACTTTATGAACTTTGTTTGATAATGTTAACGTTGTGCTTACTGGCACCAAAGATACAAATTGAAAGCAAATCACAACGAATCACTGTTACTGGTCCTAGTTTGGGATGTTGTGCTTACTGGCACCAAAGATACAAATTGAAAGCAAATCACAACCACCGCACCCAGTGCACTTGAATTTTCTTTGTTGTGCTTACTGGCACCAAAGATACAAATTGAAAGCAAATCACAACGTTAACTCTAATTTATCACAAAACGAAGCTGTTGTGCTTACTGGCACCAAAGATACAAATTGAAAGCAAATCACAACAAGTATGCATGAGTTCAAAATTTTATAAAAGTTGTGCTTACTGGCACCAAAGATACAAATTGAAAGCAAATCACAACTAGTGTTGTAATCACCGAAATCACTATACAGTTGTGCTTACTGGCACCAAAGATACAAATTGAAAGCAAATCACAACACTTTACTCGATAAGTACGGACGTGACGCTGTTGTGCTTACTGGCACCAAAGATACAAATTGAAAGCAAATCACAACCAATTAGAGTTATCAAAGTGCCCCTCCTGTGTTGTGCTTACTGGCACCAAAGATACAAATTGAAAGCAAATCACAACGATAACGTTGGGCGATACAAAGCTCGGTATGTTGTGCTTACTGGCACCAAAGATACAAATTGAAAGCAAATCACAACTAAATGGCTTGATTTAAAAGGTTGGCTATTGTTGTGCTTACTGGCACCAAAGATACAAATTGAAAGCAAATCACAACACCTTGGTATACCGAGATTCTTTATGTATAGTTGTGCTTACTGGCACCAAAGATACAAATTGAAAGCAAATCACAACTGTATACTGCCTGTATCCGTAGAACCTAAAGTTGTGCTTACTGGCACCAAAGATACAAATTACTCACTCATCATATTATATTAAGGTGTTCGTGAATGCTCCGCATTTGAATTGGAGCGAAGCGGAAATCGACGAAGTCAAAGCAAATCACAACACTACATTTCATAAAATCGTAATGTTGGATGTTGTGCTTACTGGCACTAAAGATACAAATTACTCACTCACTATATTATATTAAGGTGTTCGTGAATGCTCCGCATTTGAATTGGAGCAAAGCGGAAATCGACGAAGTAGAAGTAAAAAACAATAATTAGTTGAAAGTTAGAAGATGGAAGTTGGTTGTGCTTACTGGCACTATAGATACAAATTAAGAGGTAATCACAATGTTTACTGTAAACAGAGTAGCCTACTAACTTTACTACATGAGACATATACAACAGAAACAAAGTTGGTTTTTGTTCTGTCATAATTATTGAAAAGTTAAATAATTTCCCTAATTTTGAATCCCAAAATAACTAATACAGCAAACTATGTTGGAAAAGATTATAATTCTTGATTTTGGGTCTCAATACACACAGTTAATTGCCCGACGCGTTCGCGAACTAAATGTTTACTGCGAAATACACCCTTTTAACAAAGAGATAACTATCGATGAGTCTATTAAAGGAGTAATTCTTTCGGGTAGTCCATCATCTGTTAGAGAAGAAGGTGCGCCAGTTCCAAATCTTGATAATATTAAAGGAAAATTACCATTGCTTGGAGTTTGTTACGGAGCTCAGCATCTTGCCCACTGTTTTGGTGGCGAGGTTCTTCCTTCAAACAAAAGAGAATATGGTAGAGCCAACCTTGAGTTTGTTGACAAAGAAGATGCTCTTTTCAAAGGTATATCTAGCCATTCGCAAGTATGGATGTCGCATGGCGATACTATTGCAAAACTTCCTGCTAACTATACAATAACTGCAAGTACAGCCGATGTTAAAGTTGCAGCATACCGAATTGAAGGCGAACAAACATATGCTCTTCAGTTTCACCCAGAGGTTTATCACTCGTTAGAGGGTAAAGATATTTTATCGAACTTTTTAGTTGGCGTTTGTAAATGCTCGCAAAACTGGACTCCCGACTCATTTGCAGAGACTACAATTGCCGAATTAAAAACTAAATTAGGCAACGATAAGGTTGTTCTTGGTCTTTCGGGCGGTGTTGACTCTACAGTTGCTGCCATTCTTCTTAACAAAGCTATTGGTAAAAACCTTACTTGTATTTTTGTAGACAATGGCCTTTTACGCAAAGACGAATTTCAACAAGTATTAGATTCGTACGAAAATATGGGTCTTAATGTAATTGGTGTCGATGCTAAAAAACTTTTCCTTGATGCTTTAGCAGGTCTTTCTGATCCTGAACTTAAGCGCAAAGCAATAGGTAAAACATTTATCGATGTTTTCGATATTGAAGCTAAAAAAATAAAAGATGTTAAGTGGCTTGGTCAAGGAACAATTTATCCAGATATTATTGAATCGGTATCGGTAAACGGACCATCGGTAACTATTAAATCGCACCACAATGTTGGAGGATTACCTGCTAAAATGAATCTTAAAGTGGTTGAACCTTTAAACCTTCTTTTTAAAGACGAGGTACGTCGTGTTGGTCGCGCTTTAGGTATTAAAGACTCATTACTAGGCCGCCATCCTTTCCCAGGACCAGGTTTAGCAATTAGAATTTTGGGCGATATTACTCAAGAGAAAATAACAATTCTTCAGGAGGCCGACTCTATCTTTATTAATGGTCTTAAAGAAGATAATTTATACGACACAGTATGGCAAGCAGGAGTAATTCTTCTTCCTGTTCAATCGGTTGGTGTTATGGGCGACGAAAGAACATACGAAAACTGTGTTGCTTTAAGAGCCGTTGCTAGTACCGATGGAATGACTGCCGACTGGGTTCATCTTCCTTACGAGTTTCTTGCAAAAATATCGAATAAAATAATTAATCAGGTTAAAGGAATTAACCGCGTAGTTTACGACATAAGCTCTAAACCACCTGCAACAATCGAGTGGGAATAGTTTAAAGCAGATATATTAAAAAGGTCGACATTAATTTGTTGACCTTTTTTTTTGTGCTTATTGAAACTTAAACAATTGTATACACGTATTAGCATTCATAATAATTCTCCGTTGCGTTTTATTATTTATTAGTTATAACCATTAAACACAGAAGCTATGAGCAGAATATTAATTCTATTAACGTGCATATTAACAACCCTTTCAAGTTCCGTTTTCGCTCAAACCGACGAAAATAGTTTTAATATTCAAGCACTAAAAATAAACCGAGTACTATTTTATATTGACCAACTTTATGTTGACTCAATAAATACAGAAGCCACAGTAGAAGTAGGAATAAAAAAAATGTTAGAATACCTCGACCCTCATTCAAGTTACATATCGGCTAAAGATGTTCAGGCAATTACAGAACAATTAGACGGCGAATTTGAAGGAATTGGTATACAATATTCAATATATAAAGACACCTTATTAATAGTAGGAACAATACCTGGCGGCCCCTCAGATAAAGCAGGCCTTAGAGCTGGCGACAGAATACTATCGGTAAACGGCGAAAACATTACTAACATAGAACTTACAGATATAGGCGTAACATCGCGTTTAAAAGGTGAAAAAAACAGCAAAGTAAATCTTAAAATTAAGCGTAAGAACAATTTACTTGATTTTAGAATTACACGCGATATTATACCTATTACAAGCATTGATGCTGCATATAGAGTAGACGAGAAAACATGCTTCATGAGAATTAATAGATTTTCGAAAACAACGTACGACGAATTTATTCAAAAGATAGACGAACTAGGTGAAGCAGAAAACATAATTATCGACCTACGAGGAAATGTAGGGGGTTATCTTGAGATTGCTACAAAGATTCTTAGCGAGATGCTCACAGAGGGAAAACTATTAGTGTATACCGAAGGACTTCATTCAAAAAAGAAAGAATACCGAGTTGAAGCAGACGATGGCAAATTGTTAAAATCGAAAATTGTAGTTCTTATAGACGAAGGAACAGCATCAGCCAGCGAAATAGTTTCGGGTGCACTACAAGATTGGGATAGAGCAGTAATTATTGGACGCCGCTCATTTGGAAAAGGATTGGTTCAAAACGCATATCTCCTACCCGACGGATCGGTTATTCGATTAACCACATCAAAATACTACACTCCATCGGGGCGACTAATTCAAAAACCATACAAAGGGATAAAGGCAAAGTATAGCGACGACGTAAATAACAGGTATAAATCGGGTGAGTTATCCGATATACATAATTTCCAAATAGACTCAACAAAAGAATATAAAACATTAGAATCGAAACGATTGGTATATGGCGGCGGCGGAATACTGCCCGATATTTTCATCCCTCTTGACACTTCTTCATACTCAAACTTCTACCGAGAAGCACTCAATAAAGGAATTATTAACGATTATGTAATAGAGTTTGTAGATAACAACCGTGATAATATCCTAAATAAATATAAAAACAGCAGTAACTATATTGACAATTATATTATTACCGACATCTTTTTTGATAAATTTGTTGAATACGCAATAAAACATAATATTAAATGTACAGAAAGCGATTATAATACATCGAACAAAGAGCTTAAAGTATTACTCAAAGCCCTTATTGCGCGCGATATTTGGGACACTTCGGCATACTTTAAAATATTAAACACTACTAATCATGAATTTAACAAAGCCTTAGAAATTCTAAATAACAATAGGTACTCACAACTTTTATACCCTAATTAACATTATTTATAAATAACTTATTTGTGTACTACCAATACTTTTAATAAATTGAACAACAAAAAAAAAGAGTTGGAAAATCTTTATACAGAAATGATAAATGGAGACGTTTTGTTAGCTTTTAAAGGTGACATAACTCCTGAGATTCTATCTAACACATTAAACATTGTTGAAAGCAAACTAGAATGTATTAATGTTAAGGCAGCTGTTAAAAAACGGGTTTATCATCTTCTTGTTGAAAGTTTGCAAAATCTGTATCACCATTCTGACACCCCAACAGACATCGAAGGAATTAACGAAAACGAAAAATTTGGCTGTTTTATTTTATCTTTACTTGATGATAAGTTTAGAATATCTACAGCAAACCTAATTCAAAAAAAACAGAAAGAGTATCTTGAAGAGAGGATATCAAAAATTAATTCATTAAGTAAAGATCAACTTCGAGATTTATACAAAACAACTCTAAACAACGATACTTTTTCGGATAAAGGCGGTGGCGGACTAGGACTTATGGATATTGCACGAAAAACAGGAAACAAATTAGACTATAAATTTTCTGCGATAAACGACAATTGTTATTTTTATCGTTTAAACATTAATATAAATAAAGAAATAAACTGATTAATATGGAAACCTTAACAATTAACGGAACACTCAAGACTCCCGAAATTTTGCTTAACGCAGAAAAAGGCATGCTTGAATTCAAAGGTCGTTCGATACCAGAAAACTCAACTGAATTTTACAAACCTGTTTTTGACTGGATTAACGAATATTCAAAAAAACCAAAATCAACAACATCGGTTAAAATGCATTTGGAATATTTCAACACTAGTTCGTCGAAATGTATTCTTGATATTTTCAAAAAACTTGAAAAAATTAAAAAAGCTGGTAACGAAGTATCTATTAACTGGTACTACGACGAAGACGACGAAGATATGCTTGAAGCAGGTGAAGATTATGAGTCAATAATCAAAATACCTTTCAAAATGATTGAAGTAATAGATTAATTACCAATAATAATAACATAAAAGGCTATCGTAATGATAGCCTTTTATGTTATATATATAAAGAAAACAGCGTAGAGCATGTTAATTACAAACATCTGCTAACTCTGCCATTAATAGATTAAATCTATTTTTTACAAAATCAAAATCGTTTAAAACATCTGAATTAGCAGATAGCTGAAGACAAGTTACAACACCCTTATTTAAAAGTTTCTGTTTTTCGTCTTTAGTAAGGTTTTGCAAAACAGTTATTGGGTATAAATTATATTTTTCAATTTGTTCTTTCAACCCATGACCAACAGGATAGTCCCAAGCCAAAAGATTTAATCCTGCACATTCTCCATAATTAGTAGAATCAAACGAAAATCGAGTATTAGTAACAACCCATCCATCGAACTTAAAACCTTTATATTCCGACATTGTTTGTCTGTGATAGATAATATCATCAACACGAGAGCGAACATAAAGAGGCACCTGCACACTAACTTGAGTACCCTGATCTTTATGGTATTTACACTCAACAAGCTGCTGATCTCTACCATTTGTTGCTATAACATCCATTTCGTGTGTAATACATCGTCCATCAACAACAACACCAACCTCAACACTATATCCCTTTTGTTTAAATAATTCACCAATTAACACTTCAAAAGGATAACCCGTAGGTCCCAACTCCAATATAGCCTGCTTTAATCTATATCGCAGCGACGATAATGTCTTTTCACGACGAAGAAGCGAGAAGGCACGTCTATATATTTTCTTTGTTGTAATACCAGATATAATCCAATTCTCAATATCAGAAATAATATGCTGAATTGTAGCTTCACGTGCTCCAGCATTTTGCAGCGACAGTTTTAACTTATCAACAGAGAAGGGTTCTACCTCGCCAGAGGCTTTTTTAACTAGTATAATTTTGTTGTTTATATCAGAACTACTCATGGTAATTGTATAATTGTTAGGGATTATTTTTCGGTCTCTAATTTATAGATTAAAAAACAAAAAGATATGATTTTTGTAAATGTTTATATAATCAGAGATAAAAAAAACTATAATCTTAAAAGCTAATAATGATAGGTAAAATACTCCCTAATCTCACTACAGAAAACATCTGCTAGCATAGGTCTCTACAAATTATTTCTTAACCTTAGCCTTACTATTAAAAAAATCGATAATCCGATACACCACCCTACAATACAAAACTCCATACGACAATAACGAAAACAACCAAATTACCATAACGTTAACCCATAAAGTAGAGACCTTTATCCCGAAAATATTTTTTACTGGGGCAAAAAAATGTGCTTTTATAATTTTACTTTCAGGGTCAAAATAAATAGGATCTATCTTTTGATGCAACTCATTCTTGTACTCAAGAATACGATACTTATCGTCGCTGTTACGAACAAACTTTTTTAAGTTTTCGTTATAGTACTTATTCATCCAGCTGATATATGAATTTGAGGTAGAGTCTCGATCAACAATCTCTCTGATAACCTCATCCTTCATAATAATAGATTTTCCAAACATTGCAACATAATAGTTCTTAACATCGGCTAAATAAAGATATATGGAATCTATTGTCTGCTCAGTAAAAGTTGAAACGTCTCTATTTATTAAATTAAATATTCTAATATCCTTGTGATAAGAAGTTTGCTCTTCCTTATAAATTTCGTTCACAATAAGGTTTATGCTATTTAAA
>JAFGOQ010000093.1 GCA_016926405.1 Bacteroidales bacterium | reverse complement strand
TACCACACAATTACATTTTTTAAAAATAATACTCGAATGTTCGTCTCAGGGATACGAATTAATAAATAATTTACTGTATTGGACAAAAAATGAAACAAAAGAGATAACTACCGAAATATCACAAGTTGACATACAAGATCTTATAGATGATTGTGTGAATTTTGTCCTTCCGTCATCTAAAGCCAAAAATATAAATATATCATTCTCAATAGAAGATATAAGATTTATTCACTGCGACAAACACCAAACATCTGCAATAATCAGAAATTTACTTTCAAATGCTATAAAATTTACAAATCATAACGGCAGTATAAAAATAGAGGTAATACGTAAAGACGATCAAATAAAAATATCTGTTAAAGATAACGGAATAGGAATTTCCTCTAAAAAACAACTTGCTCTTTATACAAATACTATACAACAATCAGAATTAGGAACAGATCAAGAAATTGGTAGCGGTATAGGATTAATGATTGTAAAAGATTTTATTAGACTTCAAAAAGGGACCTTTGGCATAGAAAGCAAAGTTAACAAAGGAACTAATTTTTGGTTTACACTTCCTGAAATAACCAATTAAATGCAAACAAATCTTATTTTTGAACTTTTAAACATCAAAAATGTTTTAGTTCAAAATAAGATAAATGACAGACAACAATAATAAATCATTAGCCATTCCATTAGCCATTTTTCTTGTACCAAAAGAGAGAATGCCTTTATATATTTTTGAAAAAAAATACAAACAGATAATTGATTTTTGCGAAGAGACAAATACAGAACTTTGTATTACATATTGCACCGGATCTGAATTAAAACCCTTCGGATCAAAAATTAAAATTCTAAATATCTTAAGACGTAACAATAACGAAGATTATATTGTAAATGTAGAGTGTACTTCAAATTTCAAAATAAACCATTATAATAAATCTCTAGAGACAATAGAATATTCAATTATCGATTCCGAATCTATTATTGACAATAACAACCTAATAAAATTATTTGAAAGACTATCGGGAGAAATCGTTAACTCTAAGATTACAATAAGCCAAATTTTAAAAAAAAGTAGTTTATCATCATCCGAAAAATACAATGTAATAACCGCACCAAATATTGAACACCAACAAAAAACACTAATAAACTATTTCAAGATTTTGTTAGCACAGTTCAATAATAAAAGACAACACTAACTAAGCTACAAACAAAAAGTTGTACACAACAACTTATCGTACTTAAAACAGTATTGTCTTTTATTATAAAAAATTAGACTAAGAATTTTCAGCAATAATCTTCTTAATAGACGAAACGAAATCTACAACATCTTGTTCGGTTGTGTCAAACGAGGTCATCCATCGAACAATATTTTCCGATTCATCCCAAGTATAAAAGAAATATTCTTGACTAAGAGGATCAATTAACCAATTAGGCACTCTTGCAAAAATCCCATTAGTCTGCACGGGTTGAACCAACTCTATTAAAGAAATATCTTTAATCTCGTTATATAAAAAATTAGCCATATTATTAGCATGAGAAGCTAATTTAATATTTAAGCCATCAGATAAATACGAAATAAATTGAGCCGAAATATATCTCATTTTTGAAGCTAACTGCATACCTTGTTTTCTAAAATACTTAAAATTGTCTGCCAACTTATCATTTAAGAAAACAACAGCCTCGCCATACATCATACCATTTTTTGTACCTCCAAACGAAACTGCATCAACACCTGTATCGGTGAGCATTGTTTTAATATCAACATTTAAAGCTGCTAATGCATTAGATATTCTAGCTCCATCGATGTGTAGTAACATATTATTTGAATGAGCAAAAGTGCATAGATTACGTATTTCTTCTACACTGTAAAGAGTTCCCAATTCAGTAGGCTGAGTAATTGAGATAACTTTAGGCTGTGAATGATGTTCCGAACCTATACCGTGTAATTCATTTTTAAGATCTTCAATATAAATCTTGCCATCATTACTTCTAATAGGTACAATTCTGGCACCAGTAAAATGCTCCACAGCACCACATTCATCAACATTTACATGAGCCGTTTGAGCACATAAGATTGAATTAAATGACTGTGTCATAGCCTTCATTGCTAAAACATTCGCCCCCGTACCCAAAAAAGTATAGAACACATTAACATTACACCCAAAAGCCTTATTGAATAACTCATAAGATTTTTGGGTGTATATATCATCGCCATACCCAACAGCATGATTACTGTTTGCATCAATTATAGCATCAATAATTTCTGAATGAACTCCCGAATTATTATCACTCGCAAAACTTCTCATATTTTTTATTTACAAAAATAAAAAAGCAAGCGAATTTATAATACTAATATTAGGAAAACATTAAATAACGGCAACCAAAAGAACTAAAAGGCATGCCCCAGTTAATCCTGCGGAAGTATAATTAGCCATTTTTAATTTGGATTTTAATTCCTCAACCTTTTCATCTCGCTGATGCAGAGTATTCTTCACCATAACTAATGAATGCATTGCTCTATCACGTTCTTCTAATAATCTAATACTATTATTATAGTACTTTGCATTAATTCTACGAAGTTGATTAACAATACTATCGGAAACAATTAGCTGGTTGTTAAGAAATTCAATTTCTCCTTCGGCAGCATTTAAATCGGAAAATAAATTATTTGCAATTTTAATTTTTTGTAACGGTACCATTACCAGTGTGTCTCCTAGGTAAGTTACTTTTTGTACCTCTTGAGAACTCGACGACTGTACTGTCAGAAGGTAAAAAAGTAAGAGGATCGATAATCTTGTAAACTGTTTCATGCTTTGTGGTTTTACTTTTATATAATATTCCTAATTCATTAATCTTTTTAATACTATCTAATGTATTTTTTGTAGCAATAAGTTTAATTTTATATTCATCAGCCATTTTCTTTACAGCAACCAAATTGCTGTCAATTTTAATATTGGCCTCTAAACAATCTTTAATCTCATTTCTATACTTCATATTTTTCATAAAAGTATACCCTAATATTACGACAAGTAATACAACAACAGTTAATAAATGGTTATGTTTAAATTTTGACATTATTGATGATAATTACAGTAAAAAAGTGTATGGTTCATTGTTATTTATGATAACAGGACAAATATAAATCTTTTTTCTATACAAAGAAACAAATACCTATTTAATCAAAAAAAACAAACGGTTACAAAAAAATAAGCGATCCATTTACAGATCGCTTATTACACATAAAAGAAATATTATTTAAGCATCGATACGTGCATATTTAGCGTGCTTCTCAATAAAGTCACGACGAGGAGCTACTTCATCTCCCATTAACATTGAGAATATACGATCGGCTTCGGCAGCACTATCTATAGTTACCTGACGCAGCGTTCTATTCTCTGGATTCATTGTTGTTTCCCAAAGCTGCTCTGCATTCATCTCTCCAAGACCTTTATAACGCTGGATATGAACACTACCTTCTCTACCTTTACCAAGCTCTTCAACTGCTCTCATACGCTGATCTTCTGTCCAACAATATTCACCTTGTTTACCCTTTTTAACCAAATATAAAGGAGGTGTAGCAATATACAAATAGCCATTTTTAATAATCTCGGGCATATATCTAAAAAAGAAAGTCATAATAAGTGTTGCAATGTGGCTACCATCCACATCGGCATCGGTCATAATTATAACTTTATGATATCTTAGCTTAGATATATTAAGAGCTTTACTATCATCCTCGGTACCTATTGAAACACCAAGAGCAGTATATATATTCTTTATCTCTTCGTTTTCAAGTATCTTATGCATCATAGCTTTCTCCACATTAAGAATCTTACCACGAAGCGGCATAATTGCTTGAAACTTTCTGTCGCGACCTTGCTTGGCAGTTCCACCCGCCGAATCTCCCTCGACAAGATATATCTCACATTCTGCAGCATCCTTAGACGAACAGTCAGCAAGTTTACCTGGCAATCCTCCGCCAGACATTACCGTTTTACGCTGAACAAGCTCACGAGCCTTACGAGCAGCATGACGAGCCGTAGCTGCAAGAATTACTTTATTTACAATCTGACGAGCATCTTTTGGATTCTCTTCAAGATAATTATTTAATGCCTCACTAACAGCCTGATCTACACTTAAAGAAACCTCTGAGTTACCAAGTTTAGTTTTTGTTTGACCTTCAAACTGAGGCTCAGCAACCTTTACAGAAACAACAGCTGTTAATCCTTCTCTAAAGTCATCACCAGAAATCTCGAATTTAACCTTTGAAAGCATTCCCGAGTCCTCGGCATATTTCTTTAAAGTACGTGTTAATCCACGTCTAAAACCTGTTAAGTGTGTTCCTCCTTCAATTGTATTGATATTATTCACATAGGAATGAATATTTTCAGAGAAAGAAGTATTATAAGTCATTGCAACTTCAACAGGAATACCATTCTTTTCGGTATCAAGATTAATAGGTTTTTCAATAAGTTTCTCACGAGATCCATCTAGAAAATCAATAAACTCTACTAAACCATCTTCCGAATGAAAGGTATCGCTAACAAATTCCGAAACGCCATCACCATTTTCTTTAAAATTACGTTTATCGGTAATCTTAAGAACAATCCCTTTATTAAGAAAAGCCAATTCCCGAAGACGAGAAGCTAATATACTATATTTGTATTCTGTAGTAGTAAAAATTGAGCTATCAGGAACAAAAGTAATTGTAGTACCTGTTTTATCAGTTTCACCAATCACCTCTACCTCGGTAATAGGCTTACCAATACTATATTCTTGTTTAAAAATCTTACCCTCTCTATGAATTTCAGCAACAAGCAGTGTAGACAATGCATTAACACAAGAAACACCAACACCATGCAAACCACCCGAAACCTTGTAACTTCCTTTATCAAATTTACCACCTGCATGAAGAACAGTCATAACCACTTCAAGAGCCGATTTCTGCTCTTTCTCGTGAAAGTCGGTGGGAATACCACGACCATTATCAGATACAGAAATTGAATTATCTTCATTAATGAACACTTCGATATCAGAACAGTGACCTGCTAATGCCTCATCGATAGAGTTATCAACAACTTCGTAAACCAAATGATGAAGTCCTTTTTCACCGATATCGCCAATATACATTGCAGGACGCTTTCTTACAGCCTCCAAACCTTCTAAAACCTGAATATTATCGGCTGAATATCCAGCGTTTTGACCAGTTAAAATTTCCTTTTCACTCATATCTATATTTTCTATTTTTTTATTCGAATAACTGTGATAAAAAAGAGATTACAACATAATTACTCAAACCTCTTTTACCTTTTTTCACAATCTCTCAAAGATATAAAAAATAACCAATTACTAGCCGTTTTCATTTAAGATAAGCAACAAAACTTATCAACAATCCAACAGTAATTACAATGATTTTTTAGACATAAAAAAAAGGCTAACCGAAGTTAACCTTTTCTATAAGTGATCCAGCCAGGATTCGAACCTGGGACCCACAGCTTAGAAGGCTGTTGCTCTATCCAGCTGAGCTACTAGACCAACTTATTTGCGGTGCAAAAGTAACGAAGTTTTTGAAAAACACAAATCTTTTTACACCTTATACTTTATAAAAAAATAAGCTCCGTTTTTTTACGGAACTTAATATTTGGTGATCCAGCCAGGATTCGAACCTGGGACCCACAGCTTAGAAGGCTGTTGCTCTATCCAGCTGAGCTACTGGACCGACACAAATGCGATGCAAAAGTAGTTATGTTTTTCATTTTAGCAAACATTTACCCCGTTTTTTTTACACCTATTTCCCCTCCATCTCCCAAACAGAGTGAGTTTCAGAAAGGTTAATACAATATTTTTTTTAAAAAAAAAACAACATCAATAAGAATAAACAAGTAAATTTACTCCTCCAACTAAAATCACCTTGTCTTAAAATAAATGTTGATATCTTTAGAAAGAAAATTCTAATACAAAAGCAATCTTATGAAAAGGATAATACCCTTACTCTTATTATTATCAATTAACATTACTGCTCAACAAAATAGATTTCAACTTGTAGAGCAACACAAAATACCCGATATACCCTCGTCGTTATACCAGCAAAGCAACGATCTAAATAATTACGATATACATTTTTATCATTTAGATTTAAACGCAACAAACACAAACACTCAGTTATCTGGAAATGTAATTATTGAAGCAACAGTCGTAAATAAACTAACTACTTTCACATGTGAATTAATGGACTACATGACTGTTAGCTCTATTAAAATCAACAATCAAGACGCAACTTTCACTCATTCTAACAACATTATAATTGCTCAATGTAACAAAGAATACAAACCAAACGAAAACATAAAAGTTCATATTTTTTATAGTGGAAATGTAGTTGGCGAAGGATATTCATACGGAACACAATTGGGAATATCAGCTTCGTGGACACTATCTGAATCCATTCATGCACGCGACTGGTTTCCGTGCAAACAGATACTAACAGACAAAGCCGATTCTGTTTTTATCGACGTTACAGTACCCAATAATTTAACAGTAGCATCAAACGGTATTTTGAAAAACATTGTAAATGTAAACGGTAACACAAAAAAATACTGCTGGGAAACTAAATACCCAATAAATTATTATTTAATATCAATGGCCATTTCAGAATACAGCCAATACAATATATATGCAGAACCTCAATCTATAAGTCCTGAGAAAATACTTATACAAAACTTTATATTTAGCAATAGTGGCTACTTAAATCAAAACAAAGAGTTAATAGATAAAACCAAAAATTTAGTTGAATTTTTCTCCGAAAAAATCGGAATATACCCGTTTTACAAAGAGAAATACGGCAATGCAATGGCTTATTTTGGAGGAGGCATGGAACATCAAACAATGACAACCCTTGCTAATTTCGGCTTCTCTCTCAATGCTCACGAGTTGGCTCATCAGTGGTTTGGCAATTATGTTACCTGCGGATCGTGGCAAGATATATGGATTAACGAAGGATTTGCTTCATATTGCGAATATATTGCCTTACAACATTTTTACGACCAACAAACTGCCGATGGATGGATGGACTCAGCACATAATTATGCTAAAGAAAAACCCAACGGAAGCGTCTACATTCCTTTTGAGGAATTAACTAGCGAAAATAGAATTTTTGACTACCAACTATCGTACAAAAAAGGAGCTGTAATAATCCACACGTTAAGAGGCTTAATAAATAACGACGATTTATTTTTTGAAGCTATCAGAAACTACTTAAACACATATAAAAACAACACCGCTATTGGCGACGATTTCTTTACTAGTATAGGCGATTTTACAAGTCTCGACTTAACAAACTTCAAAAACGATTGGTATTACGGAAAAGGGTTCCCGACATACGAGGTTATATGGAAGCAAGAAGACAATAAATTATCAATAACTATTAACCAAACAACAAGCTCAACATCAAAACCATTTTTCACTCAACCAATTCAAATAAAACTTAATTATTCAGACAACAGTAAAACAGTTGTTTTCGAGCCAACCTCCACATCAACAACATTAATATTCGACACTAACTCCAAAATAAATAGTATCGAAATAGATCCAAATAACTACATACTTAAAGGAAAAACAGCTATTACTACAGATATTATTTCAGAGCTAAATAGCGAAACAAGAATTATTCATTCACCTAAAAAAAACTCTTTCGAATTAATTACTACAGACAAATACCTTAATAACAACTTTTCAATAAACGACATTAAAGGGAATATAATAAAAAGATTCAATATCTACGATAAACATTCAGAAATAGACATCAGCAACCTCAAACAAGGCCTATACATCATTAGTACAAAGAACAGAATTATAGGAAAGATCGTTAAATTGTAAAACAAAAAAAAGCTTCCTGTTATTAATAACAGGAAGCTTTTTTTAGAAAGACTATTTCAATATTATATCGGGCACTAAACCCAAAACATTACCTTTTATTATTTCAGCCATTTGATCAGAGACGCTAATCAACGGCAGCCTTAAAACATCATCAACAAGTCCTACTGCATTAAGAGCCGATTTAACTCCTGCAGGATTTCCCTCTTCAAAAATTGAATCAATAAAATCAACCATTAACAAATGATTAACTCTTGCTTTTACAAAGTCACCATCCAAAGCTAAATCAACCATAGTAGAAAAAACCTCAGGAACAGCTTGTGCAGCAACCGAAATAACACCATCACCGCCCAACGAAATCATTGGCAAAGTTGTTGAATCGTCTCCAGAGAGAACAATAAAATCAGATGCTTTATCTCTAATAATTTTCGATACCTGATTCAAATCTCTTGAAGCTTCTTTAACAGCAATAATATTTTTATGGTAAGACAAGGCCACTGTTGTGTCCCACTCCATATTTACACCTGTACGCGATGGAACATTATACAAAACAACAGGAATTGGACAACTATCGGCAATTTTAGTAAAATGGCGCTTTAACCCTTCCTGCTCGGGTTTATTATAAAACGGAACAACAGAAAGAATAGCAGCAAATTTTGACAAATCCCAACTACCAAACGAATCAATAACAGCTTTTGTCGAATTTCCAGCCATTCCAACAATAACAGGAACTCTATTATTTACTTTTTCGGCAATAAAATAAGCAACCTCTTTTCGCTCATTCTCCGATAAAGTGGCTGCTTCGCTAGTTGTGCCTAGAGCAGCTATAAAATTTACACCATTAGATAATTGATATTCGATTAACTTAGATAACGATTCAAAATCAATACTTTCATCTTTATTAAAAGGAGTAACCAACGCAACTCCTGTACCTCTTATTTTGCTTATCATTGGAATGATTTTTCTCTTTTTTCTAATCACAAAATTAGTCTAATAATTTGATTGTTTACCATTAACAAATATAATTCACAACTAATTTATCTTTTTAACGCCTTATATAACCAATAATCAACCAACTAATTATTCATCATATTTAAATACCGTAAAAGCTCTGCAAACAACATCTGAATACTTAGCTGCTCTTGCTCAATCATAAGGTCTAAATATTTAACATTACCTTTTGTACTACCTACTTTTGTTTTCGACAAACAAAGGGCAACTGTGTATTCCACCGCATACAAATTATCCAAATCAAACTCAAATAATAAATCGAATTCATTTTTTAGAAAATCGGTTACAAATACCGATTTGGGCTTTCCAAACCAATTAAATTCGTCTTTCTTAACTATTATAACATTTTCAGATACAGCATAATCAGCAGAAATAACTTTCTGGTCTAAATAAACTATAGCAGTAACCTTTTTATTACTTTTTTGCAATTCGGAAACAACGTTCAATAACTGCTTATACTGTTGCGTATTATTTACAGAAGCTACAATAGCTATTTTTTTTATTATGTCATAATTTACTTTTCCAACAGGTCGCTTAATCTTTCGCAAGCCCATTTTTATAGCCTGTTTTCTAAACCAATTCTTCATATCAGGGGTAATTATTTAAAATAAACTTAATAACTATTCTTAACTATTTAATCTATTAACTGTAAAAACTCATCTTCCGAAAGAATCTTCACCTCTAATTTAACAACCTTATCCATTTTTGCTGGGCCAACATTTTTTCCAGCTATTAAATAAGATGTCTTTTTCGAGATTGACGAAGAATTCTTACCTCCGTTTTTCTCTATCATTTCTTTAATCTCTTCTCGCGAAAATTTCTCGAAAGTACCAGTAATAACAAAAGTCAACCCTTTAAGGATTTCCGATCTGCTTACATCATCTTCACTACTTTCGAAGTTCAACCCAAAAGCTATTAGGTCATCAACTAGTCGGTTATTATAATCATCGGCAAAATAATCAACAATACTTTGAGCAATTTTCACCCCTATCTCGTCAATTTCAATCAATTGCTCAATATTCATTAATCGCAATTTCCATATATCTCCAACCGACCGAGCAAGTTTTTTTGCAACAGTTTCGCCAACAAATCTAATTCCCAAAGCAAATAAAACTCGCTCAAAAGGAATATTTTTCGACTCTAAAACTCCATCAATAATTGCATTTGCCGACTTCTCACCCAATCCTTCCAATACAGCAATATCTTCTGCTTTTAATCTATACAAATCGGTAATATCCAAAATCAGATTCTTTTTATAAAGCAAATCAACAGTCTCCTCGCCCAGCCCATCAATATTCATTGCTTTACGCGAAATAAAATGAACTATGCGACCAACTATCTGTGGAGGACATGTTTTGGTATTTGGACAGAAATGCTTAGCCTCGCCATCTTCTCTTATTAGCAGAGTTCCACACTCCGGACAGCTTGTTATATAATCGGTTTTTGGACTATCTTCGGCTCGTAACGTGGTATCTACACCTACAATTTTAGGAATTATCTCGCCTCCTTTTTCAACAAAAACATAATCGTTTATACGAATATCATGCAGTTCTATCTGATCGGCATTATGCAGTGACGCTCTACGAACTGTTGTTCCTGCCAACAACACAGGCTCAAGATTTGCAACAGGCGTTATTGCTCCTGTTCGTCCAACCTGATAATCAATTGACAATAGTTTTGTCTTTGCCTGATCGGCTTTAAATTTATATGATATAGCCCAACGTGGATTCTTAGCGGTAAAACCAAGTTCTTGCTGTACTAAATAATCGTCAACCTTAAGCACAACACCATCAATTGCATAAGGAAGAGTATCTCTATTTTTATCCCAATATTCAATAAAATCGAAAACCTTATCTGGCGAATCGGCAATAACCATAGAGTCAGGTATTTTAAAACCCCACCTTCTTGCAGCCTCCATGTTCTGATAATGAGAGTTAAAGCTCATATTATCACCTTGTATATAGTATAAAAAACAATCGAGCTTACGCTTTGCAACCTCTTTCGGATTTAACATTTTCACCGATCCCGAAGCGGCATTTCTAGAATTTGCAAAAGGCTCCTGCCCCTGTTCTACCCTATCTTTATTAATATTTTCAAACGACTCAAAAGGCATCACTATCTCGCCTCGAATCTCAAAAAAGTCGGGATATCCACTACCCATTAAAACAAGAGGAATAGAATTTATTGTCTTTACATTTTCGGTAACATCATCGCCTACATTACCGTCGCCACGGGTTACAGCTCTTACCAATCGACCCTTTTCGTATGTTAAACTTATAGCAACACCATCAAATTTAAGCTCGCAAACATAATTAGGTTTTAAGCCTGCACCTTTTTCAACTCTATCGAAAAAATCGGTTAACTCCTCTTTTGAATAAGTATTACCCAACGACAACATTGGATATTTATGCTGATATTGATTGAACGAAGATATTATATCGCTTCCAACTCGCTTTGTAGGAGATAAAGAATCATCAAACTCTGGGTTTTCTTTCTCTAAAGTTTCTAGCTCCTTTAGCAAGTTATCAAACTCATAATCGCTAATTGTTGGCGAAGAAAGAACGTAATACTGGTAGTTAAATGTAGTTAATTGATCTCTTAACTTTATAATTCTATTGCGAATAGCTTCTTTTTCAATCATAAATTTCTAAAAATTACAGTCTCAAAAATATAGATTTTATACAAGGAATAAACACGTTTAAGCAAATATTTAATAATCGTTAACAAGTGTTTATTTTCAAACACAAATCTCTCAAACAACTTTTAAATAAACTTAATTTTATAGCTACCAATTAATCCTAATAATTTATGTTTGCATAAAAAAACAGAGGTAATAATGTTTGAAAATAATATTGGTGAATTAGCAGCTCTATCAACAGCTTTTTTCTGGACTTTCACTGCAATAGCATTTGAATCGGCTGGTAAGAAAGTTGGTTCTCTTTCTGTGAATTTAATTAGACTTATAATTGGTCTCTTATTTTTATCTGTTTTCACTCTATTTTATCGTGGATTTCTATTACCCATAGATGCTTCATCTGAGATATGGCTTTGGCTTTTATTATCTGGATTGGTAGGATTTGTTTTTGGCGACTTATGCCTATTTCAAGCATATGTTCTTATAGGATCCAGAATATCTATGTTATTTATGTCGCTAGCTCCACCTATAACAGCAATTCTTGGATGGATTATTTTAGGTGAAAAAATGTCGATAATGAATATTGCAGGAATGGCAATTGTAATAACGGGTATTCTTTTGGTTGTAATACGAAAAAACAAAAGCGACAATCCTACGCAACATGAATCCACAAAAAAGAATACAATTGCAGGTATCCTATTAGCTCTTGGTGGAGCATCAGGACAAGCTTTAGGTCTTGTATTAAGTAAAAAAGGAATGGGTGATTACAACCCATTTGCCGCCACTCAAATACGTATAATTGCAGGTGTAGTAGGCTTTGCTGTTGTTTTAACTATATTCAAAAGATGGAGCTATTTTAAATCCGCACTAAAAAACAGACGAGCCATGACCAGCATAACAATAGGATCATTCTTTGGGCCTTTCCTTGGTGTTTCATTCTCTCTTATTGCAATCCAGTACGCCAACACAGGTGTAGCAGCAACAATTATGAGCATTGTTCCTGTTTTAATAATACCTTTCTCAATAAAAATATTTAAAGAACGTGTGGCATTAAAAGAGATTATTGGCGCAATAATAGCAGTTACAGGTGTTTTAGTATTCTTTATTTAGCACTAATAATTCAACCATTTTAATTTATATGTTTGCATAAATAATCAATGCATGTTTGAAAATTATTTTGGCGAGATAGCTGCACTTGCAACCGCCTTATTTTGGACTTTTTCGGCAATTGCTTTTGAGTCGGCAGGAAAAAAAGTAGGATCGCTGTCGGTGAATCTAATAAGACTAATTATTGGTTTCGCTTTCCTTTCTATATATTCATTCTTTGCTAGAGGATTACTTTTCCCAACCGATGCAACTACAGAAAACTGGACTTGGCTTCTATTATCGGGAACAGTTGGTTTTGTAATTGGCGATTTATGCCTATTTCAAGCTTATGTGGTTATTGGATCACGAATTTCAATGTTAATTCTTTCTCTAACACCAGCTATTACGGCTCTTTTGGGTTGGATAGTCTTAGGTGAAAAACTTTCGTGGATGAATATTCTAGGGATGACAATTGTACTAACAGGAATATTATTGGTCATTGTTCGCAAAAACAACAACTCTTCTACAGATAAGAAGACAAATATAAATTACCCTATTGCAGGTATTCTTTTAGCGTTAGGAGGTGCTTTCGGCCAAGGTTTAGGAATGGTTTTAAGCAAAAAAGGAATGGCTGGTTACGACCCTTTTGCATCGAACCAAATTCGTACAATTGCAGGAATAATAGGCTTTATTATTGTGCTTACTATTTTCAAGAGGTGGCCATTCTTTGCTAAAGCAGTAAAAAACCGAAAGGCAATGACAAGTATATCTATTGGTGCCTTCTTTGGAGCTTTCCTTGGTGTTTCGTTTTCACTTATAGCCGTAAAATATACAGACACAGGAATTGCTGCCACTTTAATGAGCATAAGACCCGTTTTAATAATTCCTTTTGCTATTACATTTTTTAAAGAAAAAGTTACACTAAAAGAGATTATTGGAGCTGCTATAGCGGTTACAGGGGTTGTAATATTCTTTATTTAGATTTTTTAACTACATATTTATCTCAATAAACATCTATTATTTTGCAAACGTAATTACTTATTATATTTTTGCTCAATATATAAAACCCCAAGAATGACAAAAGTACTAATTAGCATTATAGAATTTTTCCACAAACCTTTTCGAAAATTAATCTCATTACAAACCTTCACTTACGCTGCTATTGGCGGAGGAAATACCCTACTCGATGTTGTTCTTTATTTTATCATCTATAATTTTGTTCTACATCAACAGCTTATCGATTTAGGATTTGTAGCGATTAGCGGTCATATATCTGCAGTATTTATTGTATTTCCAATAACATTCTTATCAGGGTTTCTTTTGCATAAATATGTAACATTCAACAACTCTCAAAACACAGGAAAAATTCAACTTTTCAGATATTCACTTGTTGTGGCTGGAGCACTTATCTTAAAGTATATATGCATAAAATTCTTTGTCGAAGGGTTACACATTTGGCCTACTTTTGCAAATGCTCTAACTGTCCCAATACTCATTGGATTCAGCTATTTCTCTAACTCGAGATACACTTTTAAAAAATCGCAAACAAAGCATTAGAAACCGTACATCACTCAGCTTTAACAGTAAACACCTCTTTCAAGCAGGTTGTATAACGTGGAGAAAGCTTTTCTTGACGCATTTTCCATGTTCGTCCAACATCCTGACTGCCCAATTTTATTTTCTTATTTCCAATAGAGTGATTAAGATCATCAACTGTTTGCATTAATACTTTATGCTTCGGATTCGAATTATCAAACAGCTTAATCTGTGTTTGATTTTCGGGCGTAATATCAATAACAATAACTCCAGCTTTTTTGTAATAATAGCCTTTTTTAAAAATATGCTGCAGTGCTTGTGTTGCAAATTTCGATAATTCAATATCAGAATTTGTTGGATAAGGCAGCTTTATCAACCTACTATTATTGTATTGAGGCTGGTTTTTATCGTGATAATTGGTATTCAGAAAAACAATTATAGCATTACAGTTTGACTTTTGTCTACGCAACTTCCCAGCACAGCTTACTGCAAAAGAAGAGACTCGTTCTTTAACCTGATCAAACTCGTAGTAATTTTTTTCGAACGACCGCGTTGTTGCAATATTCTTTTTGGTCTTAACCTGCTCCAATTCAACTGTTGGAATACCTTGCAAATCGTGCTTAAGACGAAGCCCCACAACCGACATATGCTTCCTAACCCATTCGTCAGACAATTGAGTAAACTGATAAGCATTAATTACACCAGAACTATTCAACCGCTTTGCATGCTTTCTGCCAATACCCCAAACATCCTCTACTTTAAGCCATTTAAGAGCCTTTACACGTTTCTCTTCGGAGTCAATAACATACACATTATTGGTCTTATCGGGAAATTTCTTAGCAATCTTATTAGCTACTTTGGCTAGCGACTTTGTATCGGCAAACCCAATACTTACAGGTATACCCGTTGATTTATAAACCGTATTTCTAATTTTAACACCATAATCGTTAAAGTCAATATAATCGCAACCATCAAATCTCAAAAAAGCCTCATCAATACTGTAAATCTCTGTTTCAGGAGAAAACGACGAAAGAATAGTCATCACTCTGTTACTCATATCGCCGTACAAAGCATAATTTGATGAAAAAACAGAAACTTTATTCTGTTCGAATATTTTCTGGAACTTAAAGGCAGGCGCACCCATAGGAACACCTACAGCTTTCGCTTCGTTGCTTCGTGCTATTACGCAACCATCGTTATTTGAAAGTACAACAACAGGCTTTCCGTTTAAATCGGGACGAAAAACTCGCTCGCAAGAAGCATAAAAGTTATTACAATCGGCAAGAGCAAACATTACAACTGCTTAATAACAAATGTTACAACTCCCCAAACAACAAAATCGTTATCGGAGGTTACTTTAATTGGCTTATATTTATCGTTGGCAGGAATCAACCAACAACAATCTTTTTCTATTTTAATCTTTTTAAGTGTAAACTCACCATCAATGTAACAAACGGCAACTTTTCCATCTTTGTTCTCAATACTTTTATCTATAACCAACAAATCGCCATCCGATATTCCAATATCTTGCATCGAATCGCCACTTACTCTACAAAAGAAAGTTGCCGATGGATTTCTAATAATTTCGACATTTAAATCGATAGGAACATCCATAAAATCGGCAGCAGGCGAAGGAAATCCAGCCTTAACTCCTCCTTCAACAAAAGGAATATTAAGCGACGATTCGGTTGAAGCAACAAAAAAATTAAGCTCTTCCGATTTATTATTCTTTTTTACAGCCATCTAAATAATTTCAAGACTAAAATATACAAAGTCACAATTTATACATTTTACATTAACAACACTTCTATTTTTTGATAACCGAATTATAAGGTTATGCAATAAACAGAGATTGCTTTTATTTTTCACACAAAGGCTACATAGCTCTCACAATAATTAATATCGAGCGTTACAGTTTCACGGCAAAACCTATCAATGTTTTAAGATATTTATAATTACATATGTAAAGACAAGGCATTGCCTTGTCTTTACATATGTAATTATAAATATCGTATACACAATTTGATATTAGAAATAATATTTATCCACAAAAAAAACACACAATTTATTCAATTGGAAAAATAAAAGTTTATCTTTGTTCGTCTTTTAACGAACAATATAATAATGGAAGAAATTAAAATAATTACCGATTCGCAACATCAGCTGGCTCGATTTGCCAAAGCTCTAGGACACCCTGTAAGGGTTTACATCTTGGAACACTTATCAAAACAACCTTGTTGCTACAGTGGCGATTTATCAGACGTACTACCAATAGCCAAGAGCACTTTATCGCAACACTTAAAAGAGTTAAAAAACGCAGGTCTTATACAAGGCGAAACAGAAGCGCCTAAGGTAAAATATTGTATTAACCGCGACAATTATATTGTTGCCCGAACACTTTTCTCAAAGCTATTCGAGTAGTATTGTTCGCTAAACAACGAATACATATAAAACAATTGTTTTTGGTATAAGCAAAACCAAAAACCTAAAATCTATAAAAAATGGAAATAAAAGTACTAGGAACAGGTTGTGCAAAGTGCAACACCCTGACAAAACTTACAAAAAGTGTAGTAGAGAAATGTGGTATCGATGCAACAATAACAAAAGTTGACGATATACAAGAGATTATGCAGTATGGAGTAATGGTTACACCTGCATTAGTTGTAGATGGCAAAGTTGTTATTAAAGGTAAAATACCTACAGCATTAGAATTAGAAGAGTTACTAACAAAATAAAAATAGCAAAATGAAACAGATACTTACAATACTAGCTTTTGCCACAATGGCTTTTTCTATATCGGCATGTAATAATCAGGCAAAAGAAGAGTCTTCTAAAACAACAGCTCAAGAGGTTGTAAAAACAGACTCTAATACTAAAGCTGCCGATATTTCTGTATACTATTTTCACTTCACTCGTCGCTGTGTTACCTGTACATCGGTAGAAAACATCACCAAAGATGTTTTAGAAAAAGATTACAACAAGGCTATCGCTTTTAAATCGGTTAATCTTGACGACCAAGAGGGACAAAAACTAGCCGAACAATTTAACGTAAGCGGACAAACACTTATTATTGTGAAAAACGGAGAGCAAACAAACCTTACAAACTTTGCTTTTTTAAACGCTAAAAATAAGCCCGAGGCTCTTAAAGCAAAACTTGTTGAGACTATCGACAATCTTAAAAAACAGTAAATATGGAGTTTCTACAAAATCTTTTAGAAAACTCACAAGCACCTTTTTTAACGGCACTAATATTGGGGTTAATGACAGCCATTAGCCCCTGCCCTTTGGCTACAAACATTACCGCCATAGGATACATTGGTAAAGACCTATCAGACAAAAAAAGGGTATTTATTAACGGAATTGTTTACACTCTTGGCCGAGCCGTAACATACACCGCAATTGGAATAATACTCTTTTTTGGTGCCGATAAAATGAACCTTCCAAACTACTTACAACAGTGGGGCGAAAAGGTTATTGGACCAATTTTAATTATTATTGGACTTTTTATGGTTGGGATAATAAAAATATCGCTGCCTGGATCTGGAAAACTATCCGAGAGAATGCAAAATCGCGAAAACAAAAGCTACTGGGACGTTCTTCTTTTAGGAATGGCGTTTGCTTTAGCCTTTTGCCCATATAGCGGAATACTTTATTTCGGAATGCTAATTCCCATTACAATTAGCAGCGCTAGCGGTTTGTGGCTTCCGGTAATTTTTGCTGTAGCAACAGGTATTCCTGTAATAATTATTTCTTGGTTAATTGCCTTCTCAATGGGATCTATCGGAAAATTTTATAACACAATTAAAATTTTCGAAAAATGGTTCAGAAGGGTTATTGCTGTTGTCTTTATTATTGTGGGAATATATTACTCTTCATTTATTTTTATGTAAATAACAAAACAGATTATTCCAATGAAACAAAAAATATTAGCAGCAAATCAGAACCTTAATGGTTGGTTATTTCCTATTATTCTAATACCCATTTGGGCTATTACATATATTAACCTAACCAACATATCTAACTTCTTTGTCGACTCTGTTTTTAATCTTACAAAAGGACAACACCTTACAGAGACTATCCGATTTTTCATCTTCGAAGTACCAAAAGTGCTACTTCTTTTGGTTATAATTATTTTTGCAGTTGGTATTGTACGCACATACTTCACTCCCGAGCGTACACGCGATTTCCTTAGTGGCAAATCGCTTTTTACCGGAAATGTTTTAGCTTCTCTGTTAGGAATAGTAACACCCTTTTGTTCGTGCTCGGCCATTCCTCTGTTTTTAGGATTTGTAGAGGCTGGTGTTCCACTTGGTGTTACATTCTCGTTTCTTATTGCCGCACCTATGGTTAACGAAGTGGCTGTTGTTCTGCTTCTTGGTCTTTTTGGCTGGAAAGTAACTCTTATTTATATCCTTACAGGACTTACAATTGCTATTCTAGCTGGCTGGCTTATTGGCGTTTTGAAACTCGAAAAATATGTAGCCGACTGGGTTTACAATGTAAAAACGGGACTTCAACCTGGCGACGATAACAAAATTGCTTTCTCCGAAAGAATTAAAATGGGATACTCACAAGTAAAAGAGATAGTAGGTAAAATTTGGCTTTACATAATTATTGGTATTGCCATTGGAGCTGCTGCTCACGGTTACGTTCCCGAAGATTTCTTAGGTTCGCTACTGGGCAAAGAACACTGGTATGGTGTTCCTGTAGCTATTATCCTAGGTGTTCCTATGTATTCAAACGCCGCTGGAATAATTCCTATTGTTAGTGTACTTATCGAAAAAGGAGTGTCACTTGGTACTGCTCTTGCATTTATGATGTCGGTTATTGCACTTTCGCTACCCGAAATTATCATCCTCAAAAAAGTATTAAAATGGCAACTTATTGCCTCGTTTGTTGTTATTGTCGCTACAGGAATTATTATTGTAGGACTAATTTTCAATGTATTAATGTAATTGTTTACAACAAAGTAGTAAATACATTGCCACTAAATAGGCAAAGTTCATTATAACTATGTTGGTGTATTAAACCACCAACATAGTTTACAACATAATACTGTATCGATAATATTTTTAATAACCAAGTAAAAACACTTATCATGCAAACACAAAAAAGACGACTCTCGTTCCTCGACCGCTACCTTACCCTGTGGATACTAGGAACTATGGCTTTAGGAGTTGCTCTGGGATACATATTCCCATCAATACCCAACTTCTGGAACTCAATGCAATCGGGCACAACAAATATTCCAATAGCCATTGGATTAATAATTATGATGTACCCGCCTCTAGCAAAGGTTAAATACGAAGAGCTGGGCGATGTTTTTAAAGATCGCAAAACACTTATTCTCTCGTTAATACAAAACTGGGTTATAGGACCAATATTAATGTTTGTATTGGCAATAGTTTTCTTAAAAGACTACCCTCACTACATGGCTGGAGTAATATTAATTGGCTTAGCGCGATGCATTGCTATGGTAATTGTTTGGAACGATTTAGCTAAAGGAAACCCACAATACGCTGCTGGCTTGGTTGCCTTTAACTCAATATTCCAGGTTCTATTTTTCTCGGTCTATGCTTTTGTTTTTCTAAACCTTATTCCACGATGGTTAGGCATTAGCTATTTCGACGTTTCGGTATCAATGGGCGAAGTGGCAAAGACTGTTTTCATATATCTAGGAATACCATTTATTGCTGGATTCATAACCCGATTCACTTTACGACGAATTAAAGGAAACAGCTGGTACAACAACAAATTTATTCCAAAAATAAGTCCGCTTACACTTATTGCCCTTCTGTTTACTATTATGGTAATGTTTTCGCTTAAGGGCGAATATATTGTGAAGATACCTATCGATGTAGTTCGAATAGCAATACCACTAACAATATACTTTTTAGTAATGTTTGGCGTATCGTTTATTATTGGACGTAAACTTGGTGCCGACTACGCCAAAACAACAACAATATCGTTTACCGCTGCAGGAAACAACTTCGAGCTTGCTATTGCCGTTGCTATATCGGTTTTCGGAATAAACTCTGGCGAAGCCTTTGCCTCTGTTATTGGACCTCTTATTGAAGTTCCTGTTCTTCTTATGCTTGTTAAAGCGGCATTATGGACTAAAGATAAACACTTTACAACTACAAAATAATAGATAAGGGTGTCTAAAAACTAAATTAAACTGTTTTTGGACACCCTTATACTTCTATACAAATAACCAACTATTACAAGCTATTCCAATACCTTTTAGAATATTTGCTTTTTACACTATCGGCAATAAAAGTAGTATTTCGTCTGGTAAGCCTTTTACTTTTTGCATTTACAGTATAAGTAAACAATTTATTATCCTTTAATATTGTTAAATCGTATGCTTTACTATTATTAAATAGTATATTATTTTTCTTATCAATAGCCATTCCGTTAACCTTAACAATAATATACAAACACCTAACTACCCCAGCAAAAATCGAAGAATACTTAATATTCAGAGAAAAGCTTTATAACAAACAGCCAAATCACGTAAACGAAATCTCAAAAGTATAAGATAGCTTATAAATATGTAATAAAATATGGCAACCATATATTAAAAACATAAAGTAAACTATTCTGCTGTACCACATAGTTACACTGTTATTAACAATAAGATAAAACAAACCTCCCCGCACCAAAACTTATTAACAACATACACATTTGTACAAAAAACCGTTAATCTTTAACTCTAATT
>JAFGOQ010000092.1 GCA_016926405.1 Bacteroidales bacterium | reverse complement strand
ATGATTGTTTAGTAAATGTGAAAATAATTTGATTTCTATATACATTATTCTTATTGTTTTCTAATGCATTTTCTTTAGTAAAGTAGAACTCTTTAACTTTAAAACTACTTCGTTTTTTAACGGTTTTAAGAAGAAGTTTAACGAAATCAATATGGTCAAGATTAATGTAAAGTTCGTTATCTCCTTCAACTAAAAGAATTTCTTTAGGCATGTTAAGTTTGTTACGCCAAGTATTTACTTTAGAAAGAAGTTTTTGTGGATCTTCGTCAATATTGAAATCTTTAATGTCTTTTGTTTTAATTGTCCACTGAGCATAATCAAAGATGAAATTTTTATATCGTACTCTAGGTAAAAACTCGAATCTATTTTCTAAATCACCCCAGTAATAACCTACACCATTTCTTATATTTTCAGTTTGTAAATGACATAAGAATTCATATAAAGGTAAGCCACTGTTAGAAAAATTGTGTGCAGTACTTAATCGTGGAGAAATTTTATTATTTAGCTTTTTTGATCGTAAAGTAATCTCACGTCCATTCTTTACAGAAATCATTAAATCGTCGGGATAGATTGTATTATCTGGATTTACTGATGCTCTTCCTAAAAATGGTATTTCATAATCTCTGATTTGTGGACGTTGTAAAATATTACCAACTCTAGACTCTGGAACATGGATAATCTCGGCTAATATATTTTCTTTAGAGATGGCTTGTTCCGAAGATGTAATTTCAATAACATGTTTGTGTATATCGGTATTACTTTGTGCAAAGCGACCTAAAAGATTTGCAGCACTTGATCCTCCTATGTTTTTCAAAAATATTTCTGTATCAGCTTCTGTTTTGTATAATTCTGCCATGGCTGACATGCTTGCAGGAAGGTCGTTAGTGTTTTCGGGGAAATCTGTTAAGTCGGAATCTTGTATTTCTATTTCGATAGATTTGTTTTTAATGCTTTCTAAGATTTTAGAGTGCAAAAATTTTTGAACACTATTGACTTCTGTTTTGTAACTACTACTTACACTATTAGAAATAAACAAATCGTCAACTAATGGATTAATATCGTTTGACGACGATCGACCCATTTGTTTAAATCCAATTCCCAAATCTGTATCTAATACATTAAGAAGAGGCATTTCACGTTCTTCGTATCTAGAATAAAAACTCTCTTTAAATTTATCTAAATATGTTTCGGAGTTTTTTGCTGTTAGTTTATTTAAAACTAAAAAAGCATCGTGAATATCATTTTTTAATGAAGGTGTAAGTGTGCACTTTTGGTTTGTTAAATTAAGGTCTGTTTGAAAAATATATTTCAGATTAAAAGGTATTTCGAGTGATTTTATCTCTTTAATAATCTTGTTGTATTCTTCGATATCTATACCAATATTAGAATTGTTAATATGTTTAATTTTAGTGTCGATAGATGTTAAGAAAAGTAGTATGTCGTCGACACCTTGTAGTTCTTTTAGCTTACTAATAATATGGTCGATAAATTCGTTGCCAGTAACGGTAGGCTCTAATTCTGAAATTAGTATTTGGTTATCAATTAATTCTTCGATGTAAGCGTTTGATTCTTCTTGTTCGTACTCGTCGGCTATTAGAATTGCAGATAAGTTATTTATAGTTGCTCCTTTTTTAGAAATGTTGAGGAATTTTGATAGATAATCGTTGTCTTCAACCTCAACAATAAAGTGCTTTCTGTTGCCATTAATATATTTGTATTCTACATATCTGTATTTATCTACAATTTTATAGAGACTTGAGTTTGGATAAAATTTTAATTGATACCTGATGTGTTTCTGCTTTTGTAAATAATCAGCAATATTAATAAGGTAATGCATATCAAGTCTGGTATGTCTACTAAACTTATCAATATTGCTCATTTTAATATTTGTAGAATCGGAAAATGCACCTAAACTACATCCAGCAAAAAGTCCAAAAGGGGTACATCGTGTTGATATTCGAATTATATATTTTAGTAGCGACTCTTTAAGTTTCTCTTGTTTCTTAGAGTCGTTAAGTTCTCCTTTATTGTATTTGTTTATCTGCGATACAAGCTCTTGCGAAGCAATAAACAGAGCCTCGTACATTTCCTCTTTTGAACAGTATTTGATAAGAGAATCTAAAGTGATATCCTTTTCTGATAAAAGTTCAAATATTGTATTTGTAGGAAGGAGATGACGACGGTAGATGAAGGAGTTTGAAATTGAATATTTATTTTCAGGCATATATTATTTTTTTATAATAACAGGTGCTTATTTTAAAGCACCTGTAGAGTTATTTTTAATTTAGTGAGGAGGTAAACAAATTGCTGTTTCTTCCATTAGGCAATTATCGCAAGTATCAACGGCACAATTTGTCCAACAAGAGATGTTTCCTTTAGTTTGGCATTCATCTAAAGTTACTGCACCACCTTTTACTTCTTTAGCCTCAAGATTTGAGATAATCTCTTTTTTAAGAGACAGTTTTAAATTTTTCATAATAATAAGTTTAATTATAAATGCCTACTCTATTTAAAGCTTTTCGGCCGCGGCTTATACTTCGCTATGTTAGTTTGTTTAGTTTTTTTTAATTTATCTGCTACTGAGATGTTGCTCATAAATTTATTTTATTGTTACAGATAACACAGTTGAAGGTTTTTTGAACTACAAGCTATATTAACAGATTCACAAGTACTATCTTTTATTGTTTGATCTTGAAAACAACACACGCCTGTTTGTGTTCTATCGACACCACCTTTAACTTCTTTAGCCTCAAGGTTAGAAATAATCTCTTTTTTAAGAGACAGTTTTAAATTTTTCATGATAATAAGTTTAATTATAAATGCCTACTCTTTT
>JAFGOQ010000091.1 GCA_016926405.1 Bacteroidales bacterium | reverse complement strand
CGAAGGATTGTTTCATTGAAAACACAACGTTTCGACTCCGCTCAACGTGACATTTTAATTTTTATTAATTGTTTTTGGACACCTTCTCTTATTTGTTATATGAAATTATTTTTCTTGTAACGTAGTTATCTAACCACTCGTAATAATTCTTTATATCCTTAGAGCTAAAATCGCCATTTGTCAATTTCTCGGCACGCTCAAAAATAGGCTCTTCTATTTTATCTATCAACAACTTTATTCCTCCATCAGTCTTATTTGTATACGGCGCAATATTCATATACTTATAACCAGACGAACGCGCAATACTATAGCAGCAATCTTTAAACAACAACCCATTCTGTGTTAAGAATGAATTTTGATTATTAATAGAACTAACAATTTTAGGAAGCGAGCCTTCGTTGTCCATCCATACAGGAACAACTGGAGTTGTTAAAGGAAATGCAACATTAACCCACATCACAGTATTTCTTGGCTCCTCTCCTTTATCAACACCTTCAATAATAATATTCGAGGCAGAACCATGTCGAGTAATATAATCGCCAGTATTAACATACTTTGTATCGTTTTTATCAATTGGTAACGACTTTGAATAATCTTGTTTTGTTAACGAATGATAAGCCGAACGCGAAAAATCATTTAATATTCTTTTCACCGAAATATCATTTTGTGCATCGGCTAATGCAAAAAGCTCGCTAGCCGTTTGGTAACGAACAAAACCATAACCAATATCTTTTTTGCCTGTAAACGAGAAGTTTGTTCTAATAATATATCCGTTAGGAGCAAATTTCGGATCATTTGCATCAAACTTAACAAAGTTATTATTATCAGTTTCGTAATAAGCAGCCCCACCATTGGCATCTATTACACCAAAATTAGCGTTCAACCCCATTGGCCTTGGTAAGCTATTTAACATATTCTCAAAATCCTCTAACGAAGCACACTCCTCTAGAGCCTTTTTCATTATAACACCCTCCTGATCTGTAAACTCGGTAGGATTGTCAAGATTTGTATTGAAAGAAGCCGAATTCATTATAGCAAATCCTGTTGAATTGTATCCTCCCCAAACTTGAACATCTCTGGTTTTATCGGTATTTACCAAAGCCATGTATTTATACTTTGATCCAATAAAATACTGAACATGATTATAAAACGATTCGGTATCTCGTAATTTCCAAAGCATAGGTTTACCATCCTTGGTGTATTTTCCAGAAATTACCGCTGTTGTGCAACCAAACAGGTTGTTAATAGAAACAATTAAACAAAAGACTAATACTAATAAAACACTTCTTTTCATCATAAATATTTTTCGTCTGAATAAAACTTTATTTTTTAACAAGATGCAATATCCTCTTTTTATCACAATTCTACTAAGAAATTGGTAAAAAAAACAAGGCTAGAAACTTCCCAGTTACTAGCCCTTTATCATACCCTAAAAATTAAACCTAAAATCAAGTGAATTACTCACTTTCATTCAAAAAAAACAACTAATTTCTTATTGCTCTCCCTCCAATTTACAATTTTAAATAGCATATTGTCAATACATATATATTTGTTATTTTTCTGATAATTAATCGATTATTTACTATAACATTAAAAAGAACATTGCCACAGTAAGTGTTTAAAGAAAATAATACAAAATACTACTAATAACATTTTTTGTATAAAAGTGAGCTATATCAATATTTAAGCTTCACAAATAACTTGTGTCCATACTATTAAATACCTTAAAGTTGAATTCAATAATTGTATTTAAGATAAATAAAAGGGCTACTAGCAATGAGTAATCCTTCGAAATATTCAAATTGAAATGATTATTTTACAATTACTTAAATAAAACTGGTTTTATTCTATCACCAATAATTTTAACCATGTAAACATTTACATTTTTTAGATTAATAGCTCCAAAATATTAAAACCAAGCAACTAATAAAGAAAACAACCCTATAACATTACGTTTTTACCACCAATAAAAAGGCCACAAACGGCTAATAAAGCAAGCTCAAACAACCATAAAGCAGTTTGAATACAGCGTATTACAATTAACACACACAATATAACAACACCAACACTAACAGCAAGAATATTCGCTGGTGTACAAATTGCTTTATGGCGTGTACAAACTGCTCTATGGTGCGTACAAACTACTTTATGCCGTGTACAAACTGCTCTACGACGTGTACAAACTACTTTATTCCATGTACAAACTGCTCTACGACGTGTACAAATTGCTTTATGCCGTGTACAAACTACTCTACTATGTGTACACATTGCTTTATGCTGTGCACCAATTTCTTTATGGTGTGTACAAACTACTTTATGCTGATTACCAATTGTATTACTATTGTGTACAAATGCTTTATTACACGGTTAAAACCCAGTATTATATACACACTGCAATCCCCAAAAATAGCTTGACAGATTTTACAATAATTTAGTTGAATAGACTACAAACATAAAATAATTAAAAGAGCCTTCATTTATAATCATAAAAATGGATAATATAAAAGGGCTACCCAAAACGAGTAGCCCTACATATATATTAATTAAAGAAAATACTATTTCCCAAAAGTAGTTGTGTCAATAATATATCTACCGTGAGTACCAAAACCTATTTTACCGTCCTCGTCCCAAGCCTCAACAGCAAACTCAAGCTTTTTACCTTCAACTTTAGTTAATACAGCCTTACAAGTAACTTTTTTTCCTACTGGAGTAGCTTTTATATGCTTAACATTAACAAAAGTTCCTACAGTATTATAGTTTTCAGCCATTTTGGGTAAAACAACATTTAGCGATGCTTTTTCCATAAGCGCAATCATAGCTGGAGTAGCAAAAACCTCAACTAATCCCGAACCATATTTTGAAGCAGTGTCATTATTTGTTACCATTTGTTCTGCAACAAATTCCATCCCCTCTTTTAAATCAAATTCCATAATAATTATTTTTTATCGTATTCTATCGTATGATCTTACTAAAGCTTCGTCTTTAATAATATTCTTAACTGCAGCAAATGTAAGAATTGTAGACACTAAAGGTAATATTGTAACAAATCCAAAGCTACTTGTATCGGAAACTATTCCCCATGTTTTGAAATAGAAAACAAGAATTGGAAGCCCTAACATAGCAATAGCATTAAAAACAGAAAGTCGTATTTGTAAAGGTCGTTTCTTGTATAAGAATATTGTTACAAGAGTTACTAATACAGATAAAACTAATAATATTTGAAATGCTATAATTGAAGGAGCTTCAACAATAGCCTCACCCTCGGTAAATACTATTTCGCTAAAGCGAAGTTCAAAAACGTTATTCCCAATTAAAAACGTAGCTAAAGGAAAAAAGAATAGAAGCGAATTTAATATTAATGCTCCCAATAAATAAAGTGTCTGTTTGCGTTGTATCATAATATTTTTAGAAGCAAAAATAACAAATTCACTAATTACAAGAAACTATTCTATGTATTTCTTTTTTGTGAAGCCAAAACTACACTCAACGCTCAGCATAAGCATTGCCAAACATTTATTTACTTAATATTTCGTTTGTTTGGTAACAGAAACATACACAAAGTAAAAAGCGTGCTAACTTAACCAAAGTTGTTTTTATT
>JAFGOQ010000090.1 GCA_016926405.1 Bacteroidales bacterium | reverse complement strand
GTTTGCTTACAATTATTTTCCAAATAGATAAATTATAGCTTTCTTTAACAGTTTTAGCGTTAGTTTTTTGTTTAGGTAGTGTTTGCACGAGCTGCAAGCTCGCGCTAGTGGGGGCATATTATTATTATAGGTTAGCTACAAAATTTGGTGTAGAGGTTAAAAGTATGGAAAATTTAAAATGTGAAAACGAATGAAAAGAATATTATATAAGTTTGACCCATATGATCCTTGGACTTTGCTTTTGCGAATGATTAGTTTGTTAGTTACAATATTAACAGTTGTCTATTTTAAAATAAATCCTTTTGCTTTTTCTTTAATTTTAATACTTGCGGTATCTTTTTTGATTTTTAGTCGTAATGTAAATTTGGTAGTTTACGAATCTTGTTTTGTAGTTAAGTATACTACTATTTTTAGATTGTTTCAAAAAGAAAAGATTTTTAATTTTATTGATATAAAAAGGGTTGTATTTGTAAGTGGTTATAAGAATACAATGAAAAATTTAACTCCTAATATTACTGTTGGGTTAGATGAAAATGATAAAGTTGAGATAGAATTTAAGAATGGGGAAAAAACATTTTTTTTTGCTTTTGGCAGGAGGAGTGAGATTAAGAATGCAGTTTTTTTAATAAATGATTTAATTCTACCCCCACCTCGTCCTCGTTTGTAACGAGGATGTAACTTGTTTTAAAGAGCTATAAAAAGGCATTTGTAATGCCGAGCGGTATATAAATAAACTAGCCCGCTTGCAGTAAAATGTAAGTGGTTTTTTTACTCCGAAATTTTACCCCAAACCCCTAAAGTGTCTTATCCGTACCTCTGTAAAAGTCACCTTTACGGGATTTAGGGGTTAAATCTAGGAATAATTGTACCCTGTTATAGTTATTATAACAACCACATAATACAAAACCACCCCTGTTTTGTGATAAACAGGGGTGGTTTTTTATAGTATAGTGTGAGTTTTTAGTTACGCACTAAAATGCCCATTTTTTCTAGTATTTGCGATTTTTTGCCGAAAGCAATTTTTGCTATCTCTTTAATTTCGCGGCAAATATCAATAAGCTCATCAATAGCATCGTTACGTTGGGCTGTTGCTATTTGAGCCTCTCCACTTTCGTTAGTTCGTATTCTGTGCAACGAGTCAACGTTTTTAAGAGCCGCAATTCTACCATCAATAATTTCGGTAGTTAAATTAAAACGAGCCACCTTTGCTAATGCTCCTTCAACAGTTTGTAAATTGTTGTAGAACGCAGATACTGTTTTGTACCATTGTGGGTAAGGATATACATTTGTATAACTGGGAACAATTTTACTTAAATCTGGATTGTCAGAAAAAGAGAGTTCGCTAATCTTAAGATCATTTTTAAAATTCTGATCTACAACCTCTCTGTCTGCAAAGAAATTTTCGTTGGCCAAAAACATATCTTTATTCTCTTTCGATTGTTTTAGTACCAACTGTTCGGTGGTTTCAAACTTGCCTAATATGGCAGTAATACGTTCTTCGGTGTAACCAAATGGGGCTAATGCCGCTTTTATTTCTGCGTTGTTTAAACTGTTTACTACTATACCGCAATTGGTCATAGTTTCTGATACTGAATTTTGCATTTTATGATATTTTTAATTGATAATAAAAAATTACTCTCTTAATATTAAGTACCCCTAATTTCGTGAGCATTTTAAATCATCCAGCACCAATTAAATCCAATCCCTACAAATGCTTACGAAATAACGCTACACAAATTATAAAAACATTTTTTATTTACAAAACACTATGCACATTTTTTTTGAAGCTAAATTTTTTCTTCAAAATTATTAACTGTGTAGTATATAAATGTTGCCTTTTTGTTATTTTAATTCAAAGTGTTTTTATAAAACATTATTGGTAAACAATCACCAAGAGACGTTGCCTTGCTACAAAGAGTCTCTGCCTTATCGCAAAGTGTCATTGCTTAGCCACAAAGAGTCATTGCCGCGTTAAAAAGAGACTAACATTATCACCAAGTGTCATTGCCTTACTACAAAGAGTCACTGCTTTATCGCAAAGAGTCACTGCCTAGCCACAAAGTGTCATTGCCTTAATAAAAAGAGACTAACATAATCACCAAGGGTCATTGCCTAGCTACAAAGAGTCATTGCTTTATCGCAAAGAGTCACTGCTTAGCCACAAAGAGTCATTGCCGCGTTAAAAAGAGTCGTTGCGTAATCGCCAAGTGCCATTGCCTAGCCACAAAGTGTCATTGCCTTAATAAAAAGAGACTAACATTATCACCAAGAGACATTGCCTTACTACAAAGAGACGTTGCTTTATCGCAAAGTGTCATTGCCTAGCCACAAAGTGTCGTTGCCGTTATAAAAAGTGATATTACTTTGCCTCAAGTATGGCTGCTTATAGTAGTTTTACTATTATGTCAAATAAAACAAAGCTCCCCGTTTTAAATTGTTCGGGGAGCCTCATTTTGTTAAAGAAGTTTTTGGTAAACTCCTGTGCTTGTCTCTTTAAAATTTATTTTGTGTAGATAATCGATATGCTTTTTGTCGGAAGTTGAGCAGGTTACCTTATCAATATTGTGTTGTTTAAAAGGGCTTAAGCTAGAGAATATATACTTGCCTAGTTTCATGTCGCGATATTCGGGAAGAGCAAAGTCGGCAATAATATTTAGGGTGTTGTTCTCTTTGCGACCGATAAAAAATCCTGCAACTTGCATATCGTTAAGCAATAAGTAGCATAAGTCGTTGCTCTCAAACAATCCATTATAATTGGTAAATATCGAGCGTAATTTCTGATCGTGAATGCTTATAAACTCTTTCAGATACGAGCTATCGGCATTAACATCTACAACTTTAATTGAGCTATTATGAGTGTACATCTTCACTAAATAATAAATGTCGATAACAATTATAAATCCGTTTACCACTGCTACTGGCCATGCGCCAATAATAATTCCGTAAATAGTAAAAAGAATTGCTCCTAATAGGTTGTACCATCTAAGTTTTACAATTGAACTCATTACAAGGCTCACTGCTACAGTAACCGAGGCCATATATCCAATCCACTCAAACCATTCAATTGATAATAATAATTCCATGTTTTTTAATTTATAAGAGATAATATAATTAATAATTGAGCAGGAACATAAGTTGCCATAATTAACACGGGTGCTTTGGGTATGTTTTTGTTAAACACCCATTGTGCTAATAACGAATCGGAAATGGCAAATAGTACTGTTCCGGCAAGTAATTCTGTTCGGTGTGTAAAAGTTCCGTTCTGATAAATGTTTATTGATATAAACAGAAGGATAAGTATTGTTGATATGTATGCAATAACTAGCGGCGAAAGAGAGCTTAGTTTTTTTCTGATAGTAAGAAACGAGACTGCTCCAATAACAATTAATACTAATAAAAGTAAGCCGTTTTGTTTGCTAACATTAATATCGGTTATGATTTTTAGCGACAGATAAATGTATATAATGTGTCCAATTAAAAACGATATGAGTCCAATTTTAAAAAACTTGCGTTTACTTTCCCACATAAGAGCAATATCGCCAGCAAAACCACAAAACAGAGCTGCCAATAGCAGATGGTTGTTAGCGTATCCTCGTGTCATAATTACATAAAGAGCAATTATTGGAATTAGTAATGGCTTGGTAATAAACTTAGTTTTTTTATTCCCTCGGTATTCACCCTGAAGGTGTATAACCCATATAACACCTAAAATTGTTAGAATAAATTCTGTCATAATTATCTTAATGCTAAAAAGTGAGGGTTCAGTAAATTCTCTTTGTTATATAATAGAGGTGTGCCGTCTATTTTTGTCACAGTGCATCCGGCAAAAATAGCTATGGCATGACCAGCGGCAGTATCCCATTCCATGGTAGGACCTAAACGGGGATAATGTGTTGCGCGCCCTTCGGCAAGAATGCAGAATTTAAGTGAGCTACCAACCGATACAAAATCAAAATTGTTACCTAGCTCAAGAGTGTTTATGTAGTCTTTAGTCTCCTGATTAAGATGCGAGCGACTGGCAACAACAATATTTTTTTTCGATTCACTGTTGGGCAGTTTTGTGCCTTTAGTAAAGTCAATAGATTTATTGCTGTTGGTAACATCATCAAACTTTAACGATCCTAACTGCTCGCTTGCCACATACAAAGTGTTTTTTACAGGAACATAAATAACTCCGGCAATAGGCTTCTGATTCTTTATTAACGCAATATTTATAGTGAAATCGCCATTCTTGTTAATAAACTCTTTTGTGCCATCAATGGGGTCGATAAGCCAAAACAGCTCCCAGTTTTTTCTGATTGAATAATCGGTGTGCATTCCCTCTTCGCTAAGGATAGGGATATTTGTCTCATTTAATAATGTGTTTATAATTTGGTGCGAGGCTTTATCGGCCGATGTCAGTGGCGACTGGTCTTCTTTATATTCAATATCAAAATTACTATTATAAAACTCTAAAGTTTTAAGCCCAGCATTTATAGCAGCTTTTACTGCTACAATTAAAAGTTTTTCGTTCATTTTTTAAAAATATAAAAGCGATAGAATAGCTACTGTACCTATCATATAGAGTATTGTAAGCGGGAATCCTACTTTAAAGAAATCTTTAAAGGTGTAGTTTCCTGGTCCGTAAACCATAATATTTGTTTGGTACCCAATAGGTGTCATAAAGTTGGCTGCAGCAGCAAAGGCAACAACTAAAATAAATGGCATTGGGTTAACTCCCAATTCGCTTGCAATTGTTAACGAAATAGGGAATATTATAGCCACGGCAGCTTTATTGGTAATATAGGCAGCTAAAAATGCAGTGATAATATAAATTCCCGATAGCACACCAACTTTACCTAAAGGTAAAAATAGGGTGGTAATAAAGTCGGAAATAAGTAGTGCAGCTCCAGTTTTTATCATGGCTGTTCCAAGAGCAAGCGACATAACAATTATAAGAGCTAAATCGTAATCAATATGTTTGGGCAAATCTTTTGGATTGGTAATTCCCATTGCTAATAGTATTAGAATAAGAATAATTAGTCCTGTAAAAAGAGGGAAAATATTAAGAGCACTTAGCAGAATGGCCAAACCTGTTCCTCCAAAAAGAGTAAGTATTTTATACCATTCTAGCTTATGAAAATCTTTAACCTTACTAATAAAATAAAAGTCTTTAGTGTCGTTAGATGTTACCATAAAGTTTTCGCCAGTAAATAGCATTAACACATCGCCGGCTTTAAGTTTAAAAGTCTCAATTTTACCCGATAGTCGAGCACCATTACGGTGAATAGCAATAACTGCCGAGTCGTATTTACCACGGAAGTTCGACTCGCGAACCGATTTGTTTATTAACGACGAGTTGTGCGATACAACAATCTCGACAACCTCTGTATGCTTTTTTTTGTGAAGCATACCAACAGTTGGAATTGTTAGTCCATTATCGATATTTACTAAATCGGCAATATTGTTGGTTGATCCGGCAAAGAAAATTACATCGTTCTCTTGAATAGTAAAGTCGGGAGTAATTGTTTGAATGGTAATTCCTTTTCGTATAATTTCGGTTATGTATAATCCTTCAATCTGCGATAATTGTGTTTGAGTAATATTTTTTCCAATCAGATTTGAATTTGCTCTAACCTCGGCTTCTAAAATATAATCGCGATTATTTGATACTAAAGTTTCGGTAGGTTCGGCTGTACCAGGTAAAATTTTGTCGCCAAGAAAAATAATGTAAAGCAATCCAATTATTGCCATAGGAATACCAACATAGGCAAAGTCAAATAATTGAAGCTCGGGTAGGTTAGGAATAATTTTCTGATCGATAACAAAACCACTTACAATTAAGTTTGTCGATGTACCAATAAGAGTAATTGTACCTCCCATAATAGCGGCAAACGAAAGAGGCATAAGAAATTTCGAAGGCGAAATATTTTTCTTCTTACACCAGCTATTAACGTATGGCATCATAACAGCCACCAGAGGTGTATTATTCAGAAAAGCCGAGAATGCAGCTACCAATATTGTCATTCTACTTAAAAAACCCCGATAACTTTTGGCGTTAATAAATATTCTGTCGAAAACAATCTCAATCATTCCCGTTTGACGAATTATTTCGCCAATAAGTAGTAATAGAATAATAACCGCTATTTGTTCGTTAGCAAATCCGAATAGAATTTCTTTTGGGCTTAAAATTCCAAAAACGCCAAGTACAGTAACTCCAATCATAAATGTGAATGAAGTACCCAACCATTCGTTATATAGAACAATTAGAATAAAGAATAAAACAAGGAATACTAAAAATAGACTCATTAAGATTTAAAATTTTAGGCGTAAATCAAGTTTGTTATCACTAACAATCCAGCAAACAATATTACATTGTCCTTCTATGTTGTTCGATGTTAAAGTTGTGCCATCTATGGCTTTAATTATTTTGTCGCCACTTTTGTACTTTGCACAAAAAGTATATTGTTTGCCTATTTCTATTTCTCTTTTATATGAAGTAGCTCTTGCTGTATCTAAAAAAGCAATATCGTTATTGTTCATTATACCATTGTATGCAACAATAGGGACAAACTTATTTTCGTCGTTTATAGTAATGTCAATTGTTATAAAATCTTTTGTTGGTTCCGATAGTTTACATTCAGAACAGTCTACTTCCGAAGCCCATGTAGGCTTTTTATTGCAGCTTGCTAGTGTAATAGCAGATAACGCAAATATTAATATTGTTATTTTTCTAATCATTTGTTTAGCGTCTAATTAGTGGTTCCCAATCGATTTTGGTTTTGCTAACTAATTTTTTGTTTTTTATTAACGGTAAATATATCGAAAAACTAAACTTGTTGTTTGATATGGCATCGTTAAAATCTAAGTATTGATAATAGAATGCAGCACCGAAATGTTTTGTGCGATAATGCAATCCTGCTTTTGGCGACCAAATAATTGATGCCGATGTATTGTTTGTAACACCTTTGTTATTTGTAAAAGTGTAGTATGCCGAGGCTCCAAAAGACAATTTTAATGGAGCTAAAAAATTGCTTGGAAACACCGAGAAGTCTTTGTAGATGGTAGCATAAACCGATTCTCGTTTCTGATTGTATTGATGATATTCATTTGCTCCTTGATAAATAAGAACGTTACGTCTGGATGGTCGAAACGAATAACCAAGCTCTGCCATTAATTGAAAACGTTCTTCTTTAACACCAATAAATGTATTGATAAATAGGTCGCTGCTGTTGAAAATCACCCCCGAACCAACTGTGTAAGCCGAAATAACAGGCTTGTACGATTTGTTGGTTTTAATCGATTTAATTTGCTTTTCAATAACTGGGTTGTTGTAAAGTTTAGCGTAAGTTAAATCGGTTATGGTTTGTTTATCGGTTTTAAATAGCTCGTTGTTTGTCTTTACTAATGTGTCGATAATATTTAACGAACCACCAATTACAGCATAAGTTAAAACTGTATTTTTATTATTGTCTGTTAACGATATGTTGTCTTTTGTTAATAGCTGTGTAAACAGATTATAATCGCCCATTTTTGCCGACTCCATTAATGGATTAACACCCATTTTGTTTGCTTTATTTGGCTTAGCTCCGTATATCGAAATCATGTTAATGATGTCTTTATTGCCAAAAATTGTAGCAATTAAATATGGAGAGTTTCCTTTGTTATCGCAAATATTTACATCGGCCTCGGCATCTAATAAAATTTGAATAGCTTCTTTGTCGGATAGTGCTATTGCATAATGTAAAGCTGTTGCACCGTACTTATCTTGTGCATTTATTTTAGCTTTAAAATTAAGCAATAGAGTAATAATATTGTTACGATGAGTTCTGACTGCTACATGAAGAGCTGTAATTCCGTTAACCGATACGCTATTAATATTAGCACCATTTTCTAATAGGTATTTAGAAATATCGATAAAACCATTTTGCGATGAATACATTAAAGGTGTTACATGCTGATTGTCGTAACAATTTATATTTGCTCCTTCAGCAATTAGTTCTTTTACGCCTTCAAAATCACCAAACTCACACATTTTTAATAGTTCGGTATTTAAAAAACGTTCTCTTTTATTGTTATCCTGACCCTGAGTAAAAGGTAAGTAAGAGAATAGAAAAGCTATTAATAATAAATGTTTGAATTTTAAAATCTTAAAATTCTGATGTTTACAGTTAGTGTCCATGCTTGGTTTTAGTAATGTTTCAAAAAAATAATTGATACAAAAAAAAATCAGAGCTTGCTCTGGATTGTAAAGTTATAATAAAAACTAATCTTTCAAACCAAACATTATTGCCACACAACCTTTATTTTTTACTTTTTTGTTATTGTCTTCTAAAACTTTTAATGATATAATCATTTGTTGTGTACCATCAATCTTAAAATCCCATGTCGCACTATAATTGTCTTGCTTATTAGAATAAAGAAATTTCCCATCTTCGTTTTTAACAACAAACTCAACTCCAATAAGGGGTTCCTGAGCACATATTGCAATTCTATATTCCTGACCAGTGTAAAAAGTCTTGTATAATTCAGCTTTTTCACCTTCCGAAAGAATAGCAACATTATAATTGCCATCGTGGAAGTATGGCTTTAACAATTCCTTACATACGTTTTTTGCATAATCTTTGCATTGGGCGTTTGAGTTTTGATATGTTCCAGCTAAAAGCAATAAACTTATTATTATGGTTGAAATATATTTCATGTGTTAATTTTTAGTTGTTTTTCACAAATCTGTTTCTTGTGGTGATAACACTTTTTTTAAGCTTGGCGTAATCCGAATCGCTTATAACAAATTTGCGTTTCGATCGGAGTGTTATTTGTCCTTTGTCTCCAACTTTCTCAACTTTTTCTGTCTCGGTTTTTATAAGGTCAAATGATTTTTTTAGGGTTTTAATATCTTTGAAAATTCTCTTCATTTGCCGATCGTTTTTATACTGTAGCAGAATTCTATAGATATTATCTATGGCCAATTTTTGTTCCAGAATACGATCCTTTAATTCGCTATTATCAACATTTGCTCTTTCGGCTGTTTCAATGGCAATATGCATACCTTCAAGCCAACTACCAACCAATGAAAGTACCGATAAATTTTCTCTGTTTTCTTCATGAAGGGTTTGATTTGTATTCATTAACGATTCAGAGATAATTTCTAAAATTATATCGCGGTTATTAACATTGTTTTCTAATCTCTGTATTACCTCGTCGCTCATAATATTAAATATGCCGAGTTTTTCGGCCAGTGCTCTGCTTGCATGCATATAATTAATAGTGTGTTGTGTTTGGTTGAACATGCTTGCATAACTTAAGTCGGCCGAATACATGCCTAAAGCAATAGCCATCTCGTCTAGTGTAATATAATTGCCTGCTATTTCGGCGTCGAGTAGATTGTCGGAATTAAAATTTGCTCCCGAACGTTTTATCATCATAGCCGTTTCTAATGGCGATGGCATTGAGTAAACAATTTCTTTAACAAGCTCTAAATTGTTTTCGAGTTGTTCTTCTTTCTCCAATTCGTTGAGGGCCGATTCAAGGTAATTATCGTTTATAGACTCTCTATTGCACTTGCACGAATGGATAACAATAATCCCAAAACAACAAAAAGCTAAATATATGTTTTTCATTTTATAAGTATTAAGTAGCAATTATTAACCTAGTAGTTAAATATAGTTTATTAATGATTTTATATCAACATTGTTTTATTAATAGATCAATATATTATAGTGTAGGTAGAAGGCAAAAATATTGTAGGGGACGCCGTTTTTAAAAGATTGTGAATTTTCTTTTGTTACTTTTGCGTAAAGAAAATATATAATTTATGGACGAGAAAAGTATATTAAATAGCTTAAATAGTAAAGATAATGTAGTTGTTGTTGCTGCTATTAAGGATATTAAGAAAAATGGTAGTTCGAAACTTTTAACTGAGCTTCTTGCTATTTATACAAACACCGATAATGCCGATATTATTGATAGTGCTCTAGACTTATTAAACGATTTACACGATCAGAATTGTGAAAAGGTTATTGTTGATTATTTAAATTCGTGTAATAACGATGTTAAAAAGAAACAAGTAGTCTCTTCGTGTTGGCAATCGGCAGTTAATTACAGTAATAGTTTAACCCTGTTTTCGAATATTTTTGTTGAAGGTAATTTAGAGACTGCTATCGAAGCTTTTTCTGTTATAGATAATTGTGTCGATCAGGCAACTCAAGAAAATGTATTGCAGGTAAAAGAGATAATAGAGAGTAGTTACAATTCAATGTCAGTTGAAAAGCAAGGTTTAGCCGATGCTATTCTAGATATTTTGAAATAATACTGTATGAAACGTGCCTTGCTAAAGATCTTAGTATTATAAAACCTTTATTATTGTTAAGTTTTATATGGAAGGCAAAAATTAATTGCAATACATGAAGAAATATCTTTCGTTAGTTAAATTTAGTCATACAATATTTGCGCTTCCTTTTGCTATTTTAGGATTGTCGATAGCTTTAGTTCAGCAGAATTCGTTTAATTATTGGTCTATTGCCTTTGTTGTTTTGTGTATGGTATTTGCCCGCAACTCAGCAATGGGTTTTAATAGGTTTCTTGACCGAGATATTGATAAAAAAAACCCGCGAACAGCTGTTCGTGAGGTTCCATCGGGAAAAATAACAAGCAAAAATGCATTGCTTTTTGTTGTTGTAAATTCTGTTTTGTTTGTTGCCACTACATGGTTTATAAACAGTTTAGTGTTTTATTTAAGCTTTGTTGCTCTGTTTGTTGTTTTGGGCTATAGCTTTACAAAACGTTTTACTTTTTTGTGTCACTTTGTACTAGGTTTAGGATTGGGACTTGCTCCACTTGGTAGTTATCTTACCGTTTTTCCTAGTTTCGATTTAGTGCCAATATTACTTGGTGTAGCTGTTCTTACTTGGGTTTCGGGGTTCGATATTATTTATGCTTTACAGGACGAAGAGTTCGATAGAGACGAGAACCTTCACTCTGTTCCAGCTAAATTTGGAGGTGTTAATGCTATTAGAATTTCTAGAGTTCTACATATATTATCGGCAGCTACAATTTGGTTTATTGGTTATTATGCCAACTCTGGAATGCTCTACTTTATAGGTGCATTTATATATACAGTATTTCTTATTTCGCAACACTTGCTTGTAAAACCAAACGATTTATCGAGAATTAACTTAGCATTTTTTACTATGAATGGACTTGCTAGTGTTGTGTTTTCGGCACTTGCTGTTTGCGATTTTGTACTTTAATAGATAATTAGATATTACTTTGAAACTCGCACACCACCGAGTGGAAATATCGTTGCAATTCAAGTAGGTGTAAATTTCCAAATCTTGAGATTATATTTGGTAAAGCTTGAATTAATAGGGGTAAATGCACTGTTTGTTTTTATAAAATGGTGCTTTTACAGATTAAAGTCTGTTTCTTTTATTGGGTTTTCTTGAAAAAAGTTATCTTTACCGCCGATAAATTTTTCGAAGATTAGATATGACTTTAAATATACATATACAATTTTTTCCTATTAATCTCTTTCTTAACATCAAGAAACGAGATTCGTTTTGTATGTAAAAAGTCTATGGTGTTTGATCTCTTCATGCACTGAAAAATATTAATCATTACAACTAAAAAATTTATTATCATGGAATTACCTTTTTCTGAATCGTTTAAGATTAAGATGGTGGAATCAATCCGCCGTAGTACTCGCCAAGAGCGCGAGCAGTGGATTAAAGACGCTAAATACAACCTTTTTAACCTTCGTAGCGAACATGTTTTTATTGATCTTCTTACCGACTCTGGTACAGGAGCAATGAGCGATAAGCAGTGGAGCGAAATGATGCTTGGCGACGAGAGTTATGCTGGTGCTTCGTCGTATCACAAAATGAAAAATGCTATCAAGAATATTCTTGGTTTCGATTATTTCTTACCAACTCACCAAGGTCGTGCTGCCGAAAATGTTTTGTTTTCGGTAATGGTTAAAGAGGGGGATGTTGTTCCAGGAAACTCTCATTTTGATACTACTAAAGGTCATATTGAGTTTCGTAAAGCTAAAGCTGTTGACTGTACAATTGATGAGGCTAAAAATACTCAGTTAGAACATCCTTTTAAAGGAAATCTTGATCTTAATAAGCTAGAGGAGGTATATAAAACTACTCCAATAGAGAAAATACCTTTTGTTATTATTACTGTTACTAATAACACAGCAGGTGGACAACCTGTTTCATTAGAGAATATTCGTCAGGTATCTGAATTATCGAAAAAGTATGGCGTTAAGTTAATGTTCGACTCTGCTCGTTTTGCCGAAAATGCTTATTTTATTAAGATTCGCGAAGCTGGTTATGCCGATAAAACTATAAAAGAGATTGTTGCAGAAATGTTCTCTTATGCCGACTATATGACAATGTCGTCGAAAAAAGACGCTATTGTTAACATGGGTGGATTTATTGGTTTTAAAGACGAACCAACTTTCCGTGCTGCTTGTACTTTTAATATTATGTTCGAAGGATATATTACTTATGGTGGTATGTCGGGTCGCGATATGAATGCTTTGGCTCAAGGTCTTGACGAAGGTACAGAGTTTGATTACTTAGAGACTCGTATTAAGCAGGTTGAATATCTTGGTGCTAAGCTTGACGAATATGGTATTCCTTTCCAGCGTCCTGTTGGTGGTCACGCTATTTTTGTTGACGCTAATGCCATTCTTCCTAATGTTCCTAAGGAGGAGTTTCGTGCTCAAACTTTAGCTATTGAGCTTTATCTTGAGGCAGGTATTCGTGGTGTTGAGATTGGTGCAATTTTAGCCGACCGCGATCCGGAAACTCGCGAGAATCGTTATCCAGCGTTAGAGCTTCTTCGTTTGGCTATCCCTCGTAGAACATATACTAACAACCACATGGATGTTATTGCTGCTGCATTTAAAAATGTATACGATCGTCGCGACGAAATTAAAAATGGTTTAGCTATTACTTGGGAAGCGCCTATTATGCGTCACTTTACTGTTGAGTTAGATAGAATTTAATTAATGTACTATATACAATATTAGATTTGTGATGTAATATTTATATAATCTAAAAAACATTCAACCCTCGTCGATTATTCGTCGGGGGTTTGTTACTTTTGTGCGATGGATAATAAATAATTGATGTTGCAGAGACAAGGTATTGCCTTGTCTCTGCGGTATTAATTATTAATATAAGAGAATATGATTGGAATTATTGGCGCAATGGATCAGGAGATTAAAGCATATCTTGGTCTTGCACAAAATATAAAAGAGATTGTTTGGCATAATATTGTATTTTATCGTGCTACACTTTGTAATAAAGAGGTTTGTATTGTTAAAAGTGGTGTTGGCAAAGTACTTTCGGCAACTATTTGTCAGAAAATGATTGACGAGTTTTTGCCTTCAACTATAATATTTACAGGTGTTGCTGGTGCATTAAACAGTACTTATAATATTGGCGACATTATTATAAGCACCGATCTTATGCAGCACGATATGGATGCAACTCTTTTAGGATGTAAACATGGTCAAGTACCTTATTCCGACTATCATATTTTTAAAGCAAATAGCAATCTTGTTGATATCTCGAAGACTATAAAGGTTGAAGGGCATAGTATTCACTTTGGGCGAATCTTAACGGGCGATACATTTGTTTCGTCGCAAGATTCAAAGCGTAAATTCTTTATAGACGAGCTTAAAGGCGATGCTGTTGAGATGGAGGGAGCTGCAATTGCTCAGGTGTGTACTTTAAACAAAATTCCATACGTGGTTGTTAGAACAATTTCTGATAAAGCTGATGGTGAGGCGTGTGAAAATTTCGAAGCTTTTTTGCCACAAGTGGCCGATAACTCTTCGAAGGTGGTGAGTCAGTTATTACAGAAAATCTAAAAACAGATAATGGTAGATTTAATAAACGGAAAAATAGGGAAGTCAATTTTTAGATTTGCGGTGCCAATGTTTATTGGTAACCTTTTTCAACAATTATACAATATAATGGATAGTGTTATTGTTGGAAATTTTTTGGGTAAAGAGGCTCTTGCTGCTGTTGGTGCTTCGTTTCCCATTGTTTACACTTTAATAGCTTTAATTATAGGTATAGGATCGGGCGGAACTGTTGTGGTTTCGCAATATTATGGTGCAAACGATATTGCAAAAGTAAAGCGAAGTATTGATACTATTTTTATATTCCTGTTTGTTGCATCGCTAATTACTTCAACATTAGGAATTATTTTTGCAGTTCCTTTGTTTGGCTTATTGCAGCTACCTGAAAACTTAATACCCGAGGCCACAATTTATCTTCGTATTTTTCTGGGTGGTATGATTGTTTTCTTTGGGTTTAGTGGTATTAGCTCAATTTTACGAGGTTTAGGCGATTCTAAAACGCCTCTTTATTTTCTGGTGATTTCTACCATTGTAAATATTATCCTTGACTTGTTATTTATTTTAGTTTTTAAATGGGGAATAGCTGGTGCTGCTTTAGCTACAGTAATAGCGCAAGGTGGAGCATTTATTTCACTAGTTATTTATCTTAATAAAACACACGATATTATAAAGTTCCGATTTACAAACATATCATTTGACTGGGTTATCTTTAAAGATATTGTGCGAATTGGCCTACCAACAGGTTTTCAGCAAACTTTTGTAGCTTTAGGTATGATGGCTTTGCTTGGAATAGTTAATGGATTTGGAACCGACGTAATAGCCGCGTATACTGTAGCGGGTAGAATTGATGCCATGGCAAGTATGCCAGCAATGGCTTTCTCTGCTGCGTTGGCTACTTTTGTTGGACAAAATATTGGTGCAGGACAAATTGAAAGAGTAAAACAAGGATTGCGTTCTACCATCATTATGTCAACTATTTATTGCTTATTTATTTCTGTTATTGCCATTGTTTTTGGCGAGTTCCTGATGGGAATGTTTACAAACGATGCTAATGTTATAAGGGTAGGCCACGAGTATTTAATTATTGTATCTTCATTCTATATCTTATTTACCCTTATGTTTGCCTTTACAGGTGTTCAGCGAGGTGCTGGAGCTACTCTTATACCAATGTTTATTACACTTATATCGCTTTGGTTAATTCGTATTCCTATAGCTTACTTTTTATCTAAGGAGATTGGAGAAACAGGTATTTGGTGGGCTATTCCTATTGCTTGGGCTGTTGGTATGATTGGATCATCTGGTTATTATTTTTCGGGCAAATGGAAAAATAAAGGAGTTGTTAAAAATAAAATGTAAGATGTATTTACCATTTTTTTATAACCAATAAATAAAGACTAACATAATAACTAATATCGCTATTTATGATTACTCTTCTTTCACCTGCAAAATCGCTTAACGAAAATGTTGCTGTAACAAATATAGAGACTACTAAGCCTCTGTTTTTGGATAAATCGGCTCAATTAATTGATAGTCTTAAAAAATTTTCAGTCGATGAATTATCGAAACTTATGAAGTTGTCGGAAAATTTATCGGTGATAAATATTGAAAGATATAATAGTTGGGCCATTGATAAACATAATAGTGAAGGAAAACCTGCTGTTTTTATTTTTGATGGTGATGTTTATAAAGGTTTTGATGCGCAGTCGTTAGATTCTATTGATCTTAATTTTGCTCAAAATAATATTGTTATTCTATCGGGTTTGTATGGAATGCTTCGTCCTCTCGATGCTATTTTGCCTTATCGTTTAGAGATGGGTACAAAACTAGCAAATAGCAATGGCGCAAATTTGTATAACTTTTGGAAACAACAAGTAACCGAAACGATTAATAATTTGAATCAAAATGTAGTTGTAAATCTCGCCTCAAACGAGTATTTCTCGGTTATCGATAAGAAGAAATTAAATAAGCGGGTAATCACTCCATTGTTTAAAGAGTTTCGTAATGGTACTTATAAGATAATATCTTTCTCAGCTAAAAAAGCTCGTGGCCAAATGGCTCGATTTATTGTTGATAATACTATTGATGATCCTGAAGAGCTTAAGAATTTCGATTTAGACAACTATGTTTACGACGAGAACTTAAGTAAGGGTGATAATTGGGTTTTTACCAGATAATCTTAACTAAAAACAATTTTTTCGTAAAATTATATCATTATAGCTGTAACAGTGTTATGGCTATAATTGTATTAGGATATTTTAGTTATCTTCGGGGAGTTGAAAATTAAATATTCAAACAGTTATGAG
>JAFGOQ010000089.1 GCA_016926405.1 Bacteroidales bacterium | reverse complement strand
TGGCACTAAGGCTAAAAGTTATGCCTATAACTTTACAAAATTATAGGCATAACTTTATAAAATTATAGGCACAACTTTTAAAATTATAACTATAATTTTCTTAACAAATAGTTATAGTTTGATTATAATAGTTTTTCGGGTGCGAAATTATCGGGTAGTAGCGACCCTACTTTTTTGTTTCCTATAACAGGAGCAAACATAATGCTATTATCAGATATTGTTCCGTTTGAATTTATTACACATGTATCATTTAAGAAGTATACTGGCGATTGAATAACCCGTCCACCTTTGTGACTGTTTTGGTCTTTTGGATGTCCTTTGTAGTTATAGTAGAAAAAAACAAAAAGCTTCTTTTTATCAAGTCCACTTACATAGGCTTTGTTGTTTTTTACAACTACATTATTATCAATAAAAAATTCGTTGTAGCACTTTTCGAAGTTTTTTGGGTTTCGTCCTTCTTCATAAATTCGATATCCATTTTTGTGAATATCTTTATCGTATACCGATTTAAGGAAGTGTTGAGCAGAATTATAGTAAGCTAAAAGTCGGTTTTTATTTATTTTCTGCTGTTCCGATTTATTCTTAGGTGTAATAGTATTAAAATAGTAGTAGCCCAAAAAAGATGAAATACTTCCTTTTAAACTATAAGGATCGTCTAACGAAAAATCTACTAGATCGACATGTAACTTATATCCTAGTAATGGTAGATTAATTTTTAGTGGTTCCGATGCTGTTACTTTAAGACGATAAGGGCGCTTTATTGAAGTTAAATTTATCCCTTTTTCTTTTGTTGTTATGGACTCTGGTTTAACTGTAAATGTTACACCATTAATAATATCTTCTTGGTATTCCCAACTAAAATGTAATGCTTCTTCGTTTAACAGAATTGCTTTTTCTCCCCATTTGTCTGTTCCTAGAAAATTATCTTTAAATAGTTTAAGGTTTTTAGCTCTTCGGTTTTTGCTTTTAACAGATACATTCTGAATAAGGATATTTTTGGGCTCCAAGTATATTGATAACTTTTTATCTTTTGTAAGTATTTGCAGGGCTTTGGTTTCGTATGATACATGGCTAGCAATTAGTTGGCAGGGTATTGCTACATTTTTAAGAGTAAAAAATCCATTTTGGTCGGTTGTTGTGCCTGCTGTTGTACCATTTATATATACTGTAGCATACTCTAGTGCTTTTTTTGTGTTCGAGTCAAAAAGTTGTCCTGTAATTGTTTCTTGACCATAAAAGTTTATCGATATGAGAATTAATAGTAGAGTTGTTTTTAAAAATTTCATGTGAATATATTTTTTGTTGAACACTAGAGTTTCAAGATATTTTATGATTATTGATGGTTGTTAATTTCAATACTTATGAAAACCTTGAGCAATTTTCATACCCTTTTGTGAACCTTGGGTAGTGAGGCTTCTGTTGTTTTTTATATATGAGCTATTTTATCTGTTTATTGATAGACTCTGATTATACTAAAATGCAACACAATTGTGTGGTTTTAATTTTATAACTATGCCTATTGTGGCAACAATTACAAGTGTCTTTAACTTATTTTTAATAGTAAGAAGAGGGAGTCCAAAAACAATTAATAAAAATTAAAATGTCACGTTGAGAGGAGTCGAAACGTAGTCTCTTCGAATGAAACAATCCTTCGATTACGCTCAGGATGACAGTTTAATTCAGTTTTTGTACACCCTCCACAAAAAATACATTTAACAATAGCATTAGTATTTTAGTTGTAGGTTCTTTCTGTATGGTAAACACTGCAATAAAAAACTTTGCTGCTTTCACCCTTTGCGGTAACAAATTAATTTACCTTTGTACAAATTTCAATATTAGAATGAGTATCGAATTAAAAGTAGTTTCAATAGACCAATGGTTTGAGCACGATGTTCAAGCACCACTAATAATATCTGGACCATGTAGTGCCGAGTCGCTCGATCAGGTTATGCAAACGGCAAAAGAGCTTAAAGAGACGGGTGTAGTAAATGTTTTTCGTGCTGGTGTTTGGAAGCCTCGTACCCGACCAAATACTTTCGAAGGTGTTGGTAAGCGTGCATTGTTGTGGCTTAATAAAGTACAGAAAGAGTTTGGCTTTAAAGTGGCTGTTGAGGTAGCTTCGCGCAAGCATGTAGAGCAAGCTTTGGCAGCGGGTATCGATATTCTTTGGATTGGCGCTCGTACTTCGTCAAATCCTTTTTCTATGCAAGAAATTGCCGAAGCTTTGCAGGGTGTCGATATTCCTGTATTGGTAAAAAATCCTATTAATCCCGATTTAGAATTATGGATAGGAGCAATGGAGCGTTTGTATTCAGTTGGTGTTCGTAAGATGGCTGCTGTTCATCGTGGATTTTATCCTTTCGAGCCTTCACCATATAGAAATATTCCACTTTGGGAAGTGCCAATAGAGCTTAAGTTACGCTGTCCGGAATTACCCATTATTAACGACCCTAGCCATATAGCAGGAGAGCGTGAGTTGCTTTTTGAGATTGCTCAAAAAGCTATTGATATGAATTTTGATGGCTTAATGATTGAGTCGCACACTAATCCCGAGTGTGCTCTTAGCGATGCCAAACAACAGATTACACCTGCACAATTATTGGACTTGCATTCGAAATTAGTTTTTAGAAACGAAAAATTTGCCGAAAGCGATACTGTTTCTGAATTAGAAATGCTTCGTCAGCAAATTGATATAATTGACGAGAAAATGATTTCGCTTTTAGCTCAGCGTATGGATGTGGTTCGCGAAATTGGTGTAGTTAAGAAAAGTAAAGGAGTGAAAATTCTTCAACTTAGCCGATGGAAAGGTTTGGTTGAGAATAGAATAAAGATGGGAGAGAAAATTGGTCTATCGGCAGCTTTTGTAAAAAAGATACTACAGCTTGTTCATAAAGAGTCTATACAGAAACAGGCCGAAGTTATGAACGAGAAAGAGTTGTAGAAATATATTGAGTTAGTTTTGTTGTGATATTGGTAGTTGAGTTTTAGAATTTTAAGCTTATACAAATAAATAAAAAGCCCGAGAATAATATCCTCGGGCTTATATAAATAAGAGTAATATAAATTACTTAATCTCTTTAATTTCGTATTCGAAACCTTCCATAATAGGATTAATTAACACTTTATTGCAAACATCGTTAATCTTTTGAGCAGCCTCGTTCTCGTCTTGGGCTTCAATTTCTAAAGATATGTGTTTACCAATTCTAACATTTTCTACCGTAACGTAGCCAATGTTGTGCAACGTGTTTGTAACGGCTTTTCCTTGTGGGTCAAGTAACGCTTTAAGTGGCATTACATTAATTTCTGCTTGAAATCTCATCGTTGAAAGTATTAATTATTTTTTGTTATCAATCCGTTGATAATTGAAATTGTTATGTAACAAATTATTATCGCTGGTATTGCAAGTATCTTTAAAGTTGCCAGCAAAATTAACGAAATAAAGATAAAAAAGAAACGTATCCTGTTTTCTTTCAGTTTTAAATTCTTGAATTTTAACGAAAACATCTCGATGTTGGCCACCAACATTATAGAACTAAAAATAGCCTGTCCTAATAAAAAATATTGGTTGTATAAGAAATCGGGATAGTGATTGCTATACTTTATAATTAACGGATACGATAATATTAGTACCGCATTTGCAGGTGTTGGAAGTCCAATAAAGTTATTTTCCTGACGAGTATCTATATTAAATTTAGCCAATCGAAGACCCGAAAATATTGCAACTAAGAATGCCGACGATGCAATTGCTAATGCCCAAGGGCTTAATTCGTATATAGAAAAAGCATCGTAACTTTTCAGATGCATCATAAAAAGAATCATTGCAGGAGCCACACCAAAGCTAACCATGTCGGCTAGTGAGTCAAGTTGTTTACCCATTTCGGAGTATGCTTTTAATAAGCGAGCCATCATTCCATCCATAAAATCGAATATAGCTGCTGCCAATATTAATATTGCCGATATTTCTAAATACCCTTCGAAAGTGAATACTATTGCTAATACACCACAAAATAAATTTAGGCAAGTGATAAAATTGGGGACGTGTTTTGTAATTTTTCCGCTCATATGTAGTTTTTATACTACAAAAATAGATTAAAAAGTTGTAGAATCCGTTAGGGTTGAAAATTTATTATCTTTGGAAATCAAAAATTATTTATGAGAAACACACTAATAACAATATATCTGCTGCTATTTGTTCCGACATTTTTATCGGGGCAGTTTAGCAAATATTCAAACGATTATCTTTCTATAGGTACAGGCAGCCGTGCATTGGCTATGGGTAATTCTGTAATTGCTTCTACCACAGGTGCCGATGCTCTTTATTGGAATCCATCGGCAGCAAATAATATTGCTACACAAATGGACGTGGGGCTTATGCACTCCGAATATTTTGCAGGTATTGCCAAGTACGACTTTGTGGGCGCTGTTTATCGATTAGACTCTAATAGTGTAATAGGCGGATCGTTTATTAGGTTTGGTGTTGATAATATTCCTGGTACTAACAATCTGTTTGATGGCGATGGTAACATGGATTACGACAAGATAGAGAAGTTTTCGGTGGCCGATTATGCTTTCTTGGTTTCATACGCTAGTAAATCGAAAATTACGGGACTTAGCTACGGAGCTAATCTTAAAATATTGTATCGTGGTGTTGGTAAATATGCTTCGGCATGGGGATTAGGTTTCGATGTGTCGTGTATGTATAATAAAAACAACTGGCTTTTTGGAGCTGTTCTTCGCGATGCCACTTCTACTTTTACTGCTTGGAGTTTTAACTCGGCCAATTTAGAGATTGTTCAGCCCGATGGTTCAATAATAAATAAAGCTCCCGATAATAGCTTCGAGTGGTTGGCTCCACGATTAATTTTTGGTGCAGCCAAACGATTTAAAGTTTATAGGAAATTCTCTGTTATGCCCGAAATTAATTTCGAGGCTACTTTCGATGGTAAGAGTAATCAGTTAATAGCCTCAAAATATTTTAACCTTGAGCCTCGATTAGGTATCGAGATTGATTATAACAATTTGGTTTTTGTGCGTACGGGTGTTCGTAATCTGCAATACGAAATAGGTTTTGATGATAAAAAATCATTGTCGTCGCAAATTTCGTTTGGACTAGGGGTAAAGTACTTTGGTTTTTCGTTAGATTACGCTCTTGCAAATATTGGTGGCTTATCGGAGAATATGTACTCAAATGTTTTCTCGTTACGATATAGTTTCGATTTATAATAAATTTATGATGTTAAGAATAGCAGTAGACTTTGATGGTACAATTGTAGAGAATAGATATCCGCAGATTGGAAAACCTATTCTGTTTGCTTTTGAAACATTAAAAATGTTGAACAAAAAGGGACATCTGCTTATTCTGTGGACTTGTCGTGAGGGTGATTTGTTGCAGCAAGCGGTTGATTTTTGTAATGAGAATGGAGTGGAGTTTTATGCAATTAATAGCAACTACCCAGAAGAAAAATTAGAATCGGCCGTTTCGCGTAAAGTAGATGCTAATATATATATTGACGATAGAAATATTGGTGGTTTTGTTGGTTGGACAACTGTATGGAACGCTATTTACCCTGAAGATGAAATGGTAGAACAGCCTAGAAATATTTTTAAATGGCGCTTTAATAGCAAGCGTACTAAGAGGTAATAAATAGTTTAAAAAGATATTTAAATATAATTATGAGATTAAAGAATTTGTTGTTTGTTGCATTTACAACTATTTCTGTTGTTGCTTGTAACCAAACTAATATTAAAAACACTGTTAAACAGAATAAAGCCAATGCTTCGGTAAACCAAGTTGGCGATTTCTTACTTAAAGACGATATTAACAAAAAAGCATTTGTTAGAGGCGAAGAAATAGCTATTCAATGGAGCGAGTTATACGATTCGGTAACTGTATTTACCAACGGAAGGCGAAAAGATTTAGTTGGTGTTAATAGTATAGATTTATCGAGCCTGATAGAAAAAACCGGACGTGTTAGTATTAGAATTACTGGATGGAAAGATAGTAAGCAATTTATTACAAGAAAAACTATTGATGTTGTATCGTCGGTAAAACCTGTAAAATATAAACCTAAGGTTATTAATAAGTATTGGCATAATCCAAATTCGTTTACACAAGGTTTGTTTTATAACGATGGCTTTTTGTTTGAGGGAACGGGTCAGTTTGGAGAATCGAAACTTATGAAAAACGATATTAAAACAGGTAAGCCTATTTATGCTCTGGATATCGAAAAAGATCAGTTTGGTGAAGGAATCACTCTTTACGATGGTAAGATTTATCAAATTACTTGGATATCGAGAAAAGTACATATATATGACGTAAATACTTTCGAAAGACTACGTACAATCGATTACCCATACCAACAAGGTTGGGGTATTACTACCATTAACGATAAACTTATTCTTAGTGATGGAACGGCTACATTAACAATTATCGATCCTGTCGATTTTTCGCAGCTTGATGCTTTTCAGGTTTTCGATAATAATGGCCCAATTGATTCATTAAATGAACTTGAGTATGTCGATGGTGTTTTGTATGCCAACGTTTGGCAAAAGTCTATTATACTTATGATTGATATAAATACAGGTGAGGTTACAGGTGTTATTGACTGTTCTGATTTATCGGTTCAAAATAATAGTGATAACGTTGATAATGTATTAAATGGAATAGCTTATAATTCCAAAACAAACCATTTTTATATTACAGGAAAACGATGGGAGAATATGTACGAAGTTGTTTTCGAAAAAAAATAATTAAACCCTAAAATTACTATGGCTAATATACTTGTTGTTGACGACGAAAAAAGCATAACAAATACACTGAAAGATATTTTGCAATACGAATCGCACAATGTTTCAATTGCAAATACAGGGATGGAGGCAATAGAACTATTGTCAAAAGGTAAGTTCGATGCAGTTTTTTGTGATATAAAGATGCCCGAAATGGATGGTATTGAGGTGCTGAAAATTATTGTAGAAGATCATTCTGATACTCCTGTGATAATGATTAGTGGCCATGCCGATATTGAAATAGCAGTAGAGACAATAAAAACAGGAGCATTCGATTTTATTGAAAAGCCTCTCGATTTGAATAGAATTTTAATAACTCTGAAAAATGCTTTAGATAAGAAAGATCTTGTTGTTGAGACAAAATCGTTAAAGCGAAAAGTATCTAAAACTTATGATATTATTGGTGAATCACCATCTATAATTAAGGTTAAGGATATGATTGAAAGGGTTGCTCCTACCGATGCACGAGTATTAATTACTGGTGATAATGGAACGGGGAAAGAGCTTGTTGCGCGTTGGCTGCACGAGAAAAGTAATCGTTGTAAAGGCCCTTTTATTGAAGTTAATTGTGCAGCTATTCCTTCTGAACTTATAGAGAGCGAACTTTTTGGTCACGAGAAAGGAGCATTTACCTCGGCTCATAAACAGCGTAAAGGAAAATTTGAACAGGCAAGCGGAGGTACTCTCTTTCTTGATGAGATAGGTGATATGAGTCTTTCGGCACAAGCAAAAGTTCTACGAGCTCTTCAAGAAAATAAGATAACCCGTGTTGGCTCCGATAAAGATATTAAGGTTGATGTACGTATTGTGGCAGCAACAAATAAAGATTTGTCGAAAGAGATAACAGAAACTAAATTCCGCGAAGATCTTTATCATCGATTAAGTGTGATTTTAATAAAAGTTCCTGCACTTAAAGACCGATTAGAAGATATTCCTCTTTTGGCCGAACATTTTATTAACGTTATATGTTCGGAATATGGTGAAAAGAATAAGAAAATAACTCCAAAGGCGCTAGAGTTGCTTAAAGATATGAACTGGAGTGGTAATATTCGTGAGTTTAGAAATGTTATTGAACGACTTATAATATTATCGCCTAAAGATATTACCGATAAAGAGGTTGTGGCTTTTGCTTCGCCTATTTTTTAATAATTTATATTATGCGGATAGAGAACGATTTTATAGGAGAGGTAAAGATTCCTAAAAATGCACTTTATGGAATTAATTCTGTTAGAGCAAAAAACAATTTTCCTTTTCCTTCAGCATTCCATAAAGAGTGGTATAGAGCTGTTGGACTGGTAAAACATGCTTGTTATAATACCGTAATAAAATTCAAAAATACCGCTAGTAAAAAAATCGATTTAAATACTCTTCCAATTAAAATTACACCCGATAATGTTCTTCAAAAGCTTGCTATTTCAGCAAAAGAAGTAGCTAATGGTGACCATTTCGAGAGTTTTATTATTCCTGCTGTGCAGGGAGGTGCAGGTACAAGTATTAATCTTAATATTAACGAAATAATAGCAAATCTATCAATAGAGAAGCTTGGAGGTAATCTGGGTGATTATTCTATTGTCGATCCTTTTGAGGATGCTAATATTTATCAAAGTACAAATGATGTTATTCCATCGGCACTTAAAATTGCTACTATGGAGTTGTTGTTTGACTTGGAAGATTCTATAAACGATCTTAGAAAGGTTATTGAGCGTTTAGAATCCGATTACAGAAACTCTTTGCGCATTGGATACACACAGCTTCAAGAGGCTGTTCCTTCAACCTTTGGGAAAATGTTTTCTTCGTTTAACGAGGCTCTTTCGCGTGATTGGTGGCGTGTTTCTAAAAGTTTTGAGCGTATAAAGACTATTAATATGGGAGGAGGAGCTATTGGTACATCGGTATCTATTCCTCGTTTTTTTGTTATGGAAGTGGTTCCCGAACTGCAGCGTCTAACAAAAATGCCAATTACACGTAGCGAAAATCTTAATGATACAACTAGCAATGCCGATTCGTTTGTCGAGGTTCATGCTATCTTAAAGTCACATGCCGTGAATATTGAGAAGATGGTTAATGATATCCGCTTGTTAGCATCCGACTTTTCGGGCACACCAGTTATTAAAATTCCAAAGGTGCAGGTTGGTAGTTCAATAATGCCAGGAAAAGTAAATCCTGTAATTCCCGAATTTGCAATTAGTGCTGTTCATAAAGTTTATGCCAACGATGTGCTGATCTCGTCGCTTTGTGGTTTGGGTAATTTCGATCTTAACGCCTACATACCAGAAATTGGTAATGCTATTTTAGAAAGTATTAAATTGTTGACAGCTGTTAATAAAAGTTTGTTGCAGAATATGTTTTCTGGTATTGAGATTAATAGTGAATTAGCCGAAGCAAAACTTTTTTCGAGCCCATCTATAACTACATCGCTAATTCCATACATTGGTTATAAAAGTGCTACTCAATTATCATTGTATATGAAAGAGAATAACGTTGATGTTTTTGCAGCTAATGATAAGTTGGGTATGCTTGAATCGGATAAGCTAAATCAGATAATGACACCTGCTAATATAATGAAACAAGGCTTTTCTGTTTTTGATATTTAATTCAATAATACTATGAATAGAGGAAAGGAAAGTAAGCCACATATTGGTATTTACGGTAGAAGGAATAATGGAAAGAGCTCGTTTATTAATGTTTTGTCGGGTCAGGAGATAGCTATTGTCTCCGATTTTGCTGGTACTACAACCGACCCTGTAAAAAAGAGCTTCGAAATAACAGGTTTTGGCCCTGTAATTCTTATTGATACCGCTGGTATTGACGATAGTGGAGAGTTGGGTCTGAAAAGAATAAAAAAAACTTTCGAGACGATACCTAATGTTGATTTGGCAATTTTAGTTATTGCCAATAATGTTTTTGGTGAATTCGAAAATGAACTTATTAAATCGTTTGGTAAGAATAAAGTTCCATACATTATAATACACAATAAGTCGGATATAGAACACTTAAATGACGAGACTCTGTTAATGCAGTTCTCTGATAATATTATTGAGTTTAGTACCAAAAAGCCTGATAATTTGGAATTGGTAATAAATAAAATAAAGCGAGCTATTCCCGAGAAGAGTTATAAAAAGAAGTCGTTGTTGGGCGATTTAGTTTCGTATGGTGATGTTGTTTTATTGATAACTCCAATTGATATTGAGGCGCCTGCTGGTCGTCTTATTTTACCACAAGTGCAAATGATACGCGATATTTTAGATAATGATGCTGTGTCGATAGTACTTAAAGAGCGAGAGGTAGATTCGTTTTTGCGAAAAACAAATATTAAACCAGCTTTGGTTATTACCGATAGTCAGATTTTTACTACAGCCGATGCTTCAATACCAAAGGATGTTCCGCTAACAAGCTTTAGTATTGTGCTTGCTCGTAATAAAGGTAATTTTACCAATTATATAGATGGCACTCCTTTTATCGATAAGTTAAAAGATAATGATAGAGTACTCATGTTAGAGTCGTGTACTCACCATGTATCGTGCGATGATATTGGAAGAGTTAAAATTCCTCGATGGATAAGTAATTATACTGGAAAGAAAATATTTTTTGATACAGTTTCGGGGTTGGATAACCTAGATAGGGATATAAAAGAGTATGCCTTAGTTATTCAATGCGGAGGATGTGTTATTACTCAAAAGCAATTAGAAGGACGACTTTCGCTTGCAATAGAGGCAGGCATTCCCGTTACTAATTTCGGAATGGCTATTGCCTATGTACAAGGCATTTTTAATCGTGCTATATCGCCCTTTGTTTCTGGCAAACAATCCGATGATTTATACTTGTAGATTGTGTTGCAATTGTTTGGTAATCGGTGAGATAAATCATCTTGTGCGAATGGTTTTATTTTGTACTTTAGTAATCGGGAATAAAGGTAAATGTTTTTCATGGCTATATAGTTTAGGTTAGGGTTTAAGGATGATTAATGCTTTTGAGCATGAAAAAAGGGGCGCAAGCCCCTTTATCATTTGTGTATATTAGTATTTAAACCATTTCCATAATTCTTTATACGATGGTTTTTTACCATACATAAGTATCCCTGTTCTGTATATTCTTCCTGCAAACCATGTTGCTCCTATAAATGTAATAACTAGTAGCACCATCGATAGAACAAGTTGCCAAACTGGAACACCAAATGGAATGCGACCAAGCATTACAATAGGTGAAGTAAATGGTATAATTGAGAACCAATCGGCCATGGCAGTATCTGGGTTCTGAACAACATTAAACATAGCATAGAAACCTACATATAGAGGAATCATAATAGGGAACATAAATTGTTGTGTATCGGTTTCGTTATCAACAGCAGCTCCCACAATAGCAAAAATTGCAGCATAAAGCAGATAACCGCCAATAAAGAAGAAGAAGAAAGCAAAAATGATTAATCCCCAATTAATATTGTAAAGCGATTCTAATATTTGTTGCATTTCTCCCATATTGTTTGCGCTTGCCATCATAGTTGTAGCATCGGCCGACATTTGCGAATTGTGCTCCATTATATTTTGAGCTACAACAGCTTGATCAGGATTCATCTTAAGCTCTGGCATAAAAATAGCTTTTGCTCCAACAACTAAAATTAAGGTTAGGGCAATCCAAATGGCAAACTGAGTTAGACCAACAAGGGCAATACCAATAATTTTACCCATCATAAGTTGGAATGGTTTTACCGAAGAGACAATAACCTCAACAATACGGCTACTTTTCTCTTCAATAATACCGCGCATAACCATTACTCCGTACATTAAAACAAACATAAAGATTAAGAATCCGCAGCCAAAAGCTAAAGCTGTAGCTACTTCCGATGAACTTTCTTTCTCTTGTCCCTCTTCGCCCCATTCAATAGTTCTAATGTTTATATTAGTTTTTGCAGCTTCAATTAAATTTTTGTCTATTCCTTGAGCATTTAATTTATCGTTAAATAAACGCTTCTCTATTACTCTTTCAATACTTGATTGTACCGATAAACTGGTCTTTTTTGTAGAGTACATAATTACGCCATTTGATCCGTCAGTAACACTCTTCGAGATGTATAATACAGCGTAATAATTATCTTTTTCGAATGTTGATTTTATGTCATCAACACTTTTGTCTTTAATAAACTCATATTTTAATATATCGGTATCTGTAAGCGAAGACTGAAACAGATTAGTGTCGTCAATTACAGCAATAGTTTTTTCGGTAGTGTCTTTTTTTGCCGACATCCATCCTACAAAAACAAAGAAACCTGCAAATAGGATAGGAGCAAGTATAGTCATTAAAATAAACGACTTCTTTTTTACTCTTGATGAATATTCTCGAGATAAAACCAGTAATATTTTACTTTTCATTGTGTTAGTTTTTGTTTGATTTTTCAACTACGTTAATAAATATGTCATTCATGCTAGGGATAAGCTCGTTAAAGCTAATTATTTCTGAATGACCAGACATTAGTTTGATTAGTTGGTTTTTGCCTTTTGGCTCAAGCGACTTAATAAGTATCTCTTGACAGTCGTGACGCAAATCTTTTGTATCTATTATTTTGTATTCGTTTGCTGGTAGAAACGATAAATCTTCAACTTTCGATTTTAACAAGAATTTATATTCGTCGGTTTTGAATCGATTCTTTACATCGTTAATCTCGCCACTAAGAATATTCTTTGATTTGTTAATAAGTGTGATATGATCGCAAACTTCTTCAACCGATCCCATATTGTGTGTAGAGAAAATTACTGTAGCTCCTCTGTCGCGTAGTTCAAGTATTTCTCTTTTTAATAAATTGGCGTTAATAGGGTCGAAGCCACTAAAAGGTTCATCGAAGATAAGTAGTTCTGGCTCGTGTAATATTGTTACAATGAACTGTACTTTTTGTGCCATACCTTTCGATAGTTCTTCTACTTTCTTATCCCACCAAGCAGTTATCTCAAATTTCTCGAACCAATACTTCAACTTTTTCATAGCATCGTGTTTCGATAATCCTTTTAAGCGTGCAAGATAAACAGCTTGTTCTCCAACCTTCATCTTCTTATATAAACCGCGCTCTTCTGGTAAATATCCTATTGAGTGAATATCTTCGGGCTTTAGTTCGCGACCTTTAAAATAGAGTTTTCCACTGTCGGGAGCTGTTATCTGATTAATTATTCTGATAAAAGTTGTTTTACCAGCTCCATTAGGTCCTAATAAACCATAAACAGTGTTTTCTGGTATTTCAATACTTACATTGTCTAGCGCTCTATGATTGGCATAGTTCTTAACAATGTTTTCTGCTTTAAATATTCCCATTTTTAATCGCTTGTTTATTTTAGATTTTACACAAATATATTTTTTGTTTTGGATAGTTTAAGACAAATAGAATATTATTTAGTTTAATAAAATAGGATTTTGTAGTTATTAATAACAACGAAGCGTTTTGTCATTGGAAAAAAATAAAAAAAAGTGATATTTTTTTTATTTCTTTATTATGTTGAAATTCCGTCTATTGTATGGCTGATGCTGGAAACAATGATATTTTTATCTAAAAATTTCGCTAAAAACATTTGGTAGGAAAAAACCTTTTGTTACTTTTGCACTGCCTACGGAGGGATGGGTGAGTGGCTGAAACCACCAGTTTGCTAAACTGACGTACGGGAAACTGTACCGGGGGTTCGAATCCCCCTCTCTCCGCCAGCTACTCGGGGTGTAGCGTAGCCCGGTCATCGCGCCTGCTTTGGGAGCAGGAGGTCGCAGGTTCGAATCCTGCCACCCCGACAAAAAAGAGAGAACTGGTTATTCTCTCTTTTTTTTATTAGGGTTATTAGTAGTAATTGAATTTTGGTTTTAATGGGTTTTGAAAAGGGTTTATCGGGAGATTAACCCTTTTTTGTTTTCCTATATCTTGTATCGCCTTCTAGTTTTATAAAAAATTGCTTACCTTTCCTCGTCTCAAAAAAACGCTTTAAAAATCAAATATAAAATGGAACTAACTCAGCTAAAGATAGATGTTTCTGGAGGTATTGCAACAGTTGTTAATAACCGACCAGATAAAATGAATGCTTTAAACACAAGGTTTTTTCAAGAGATGGATTATTTTCTTGATAACTTGTCGGAAGATATTAAAATTATAATAATTACTGGCGAAGGAAAAGCTTTTGTAGCTGGCGCCGATATATCTGAAATGTGTGGTAAAAGTGTTGCTCAGGGGGAAGAGTTCTCTAAACTAGGGCAACGTGTTTTCGATAAGATAGAACAATTAGAAATTCCTGTTATTGCTGCTATTAATGGCTTTGCTCTTGGTGGTGGTTGTGAGTTGGCTATGGCTTGCGATTTTAGAATTGCTAGCGATAAAGCTAAATTTGGTCAGCCTGAGGTTAACTTAGGTATTATTCCTGGCTATGCAGGAACTCAGCGCATGTCGCGATTGGTTGGATTAGGAAACGCTCTTTATTTAATTATGACTGCCGATATTATTTCGGCCGATGAGGCTAAAAATATTGGTCTTGTGCAGAAGGTTACTTCGTCAGATGATCTTATGGAGGAGACTCTTAAAATTGCAAATAATATTCTTTCAAAAGGTCCTAATGCTATTAAGATGGCTAAGATGGTTACTCGTAATGGATTGCAAAGCTCGTTTGCCGATGGGTGTAATTTAGAGGCTAAAAAGTTTGGCGAGTTATTTGGCACCGACGCTATTGAAGGTATGACAGCCTTTTTAGAGAAGAGAAAAGCTAATTTTTAATTTCTTAAAGTTGATAAATAATAAAAACTAACAAATATGACTTACGAAGAAAGATTACAAAATGTGACAATTATTGGTGCTGCTGGTAAAATGGGTAGCGGAATTGTTTTACTTACTGTTGTTGAGATGGCTAATCTTGGATTGATGCCTGAAAACAAAGATAAAAAGTACACTCTTAATGCTCTTGACCTTTCGGCTGATGCATTAAAAGGTCTTGTATCTTATGTTACAGCTCAGGTAACTAAGATTGCTACAAAGAAAATTGATACTGTTCGTGGTTACTACCCAAATATTACCGACGACGCTCAAATTTCGGAGCAGTATGTTAAAGATGTTTTAGCTGTTCTTAATCCAGTAACCGATTTTAGCGCTGCTAACAACTCTACAATGATTTTTGAGGCTGCCAGCGAGAATCCTGAATTAAAAGTTAAGCTTTTTACTCAGATTGATGCTGCAAATCCTAACAAGCCTTGGTATTTTACAAATACTTCGTCAATTCCAATTCATATTCTTAATAATAATGCAAATCTTGATGGTCGTATTGTTGGATTCCACTTTTACAATCCACCAGCAATTCAAAAGCTTGTTGAGATTATTGCTTGCGATAAGACTCTTCCAGAGGTTGTTGAATTTGCTAAAATGTACGCTAAAAAACTTCGTAAGATTGTTGTTCCTTCAAACGATATTGCTGCTTTTGTTGGTAACGGCCATTTCTTGCGCGATCTTCTTTATGCAAGTACAAAGGTTGAGAAGTTACAAAACGACTACACTTTTGCTGGGGCTATTTATATTATGAACACAATCAGCCAGAAATATCTTGTTAGACCAATGGGTATTTTTCAGTTGATTGACTATGTTGGGTTAGATGTTTGTCAGTTTATTCTTAAGGTTATGGCCGAGAATATACAAGGCGAGGTTCTTAACTCTCCTTTGCTTGATAGATTTATTGATGCAGGTATTAAAGGTGGTCAGAATGCCGATGGAACACAAAAAGATGGTGTTTTAAAGTACGATGGAGGCCGTCCTGTTGCTATTTTCGATGTTAATAAAAAATGTTATGTCGATCTTAACGAAATTAAATCGCTTGGTGACTCGGTTGTTGGACAAGCTCCTGAAGCTTTAGCTAAATGGAAAGAGGTTGTTGGTGCCGAGAACAAAGATGAGTTATTAACAGCTCATTTTAATGGTCTTAAAGCTATCGACTCGCTTGGTGCAAAAATGGCTGTTGAATATGGTAAGAAATGTAAAGAGATTGGTCTTGGTTTAGTTAGCCGCGGTGTTGCTAATAACGAGCAAGATGTTAATACTGTTATGCAAACAGGTTTCTTCCATGCTTATGGTCCAATAAACAACTATTTCGAATAGTAAATTAAAACATATATAGACAAGTTTTACCTTGTTTATACACATAATGCTTAATAAAGGGTTTTCGGTTTGTTCCGCAGACCCTTTATTTTTTTGTCTGTAATTCAAAAAGCTCTATTAGTTCTGAATAACTAAAGATTCGGTTTCGTTTGGCGCCCGATAGTTCGTTTATTAACCCTAATTTTTCGAATTCTCGAATAAAATTATTTGCTGCCTGAAAGCTTACACAGAAATGTTGAGCAATTTCTTTTACTGTTATAATTGGTGTTTGGGTTATTAGTTCTAAAAATGCAACTCCTTGTTTTCGTCGTTTTATTGGAAGGTTATTAGTTATTAATAGGCTGTTTTTTGTGTTTAATTCTGCAGCCTTAATTAATAGTTGAATATTTTCGGTTGCCGATTGGTGAAGTACCGACAAGAAAAAGCGTATCCATTGCTCAATATCGTTATTTGTGCGAACTAAATTTAGCCTATGATAGTATTCCATTCGGTTTTGGTTGAAAATTACCGATGGCGATAGAACAGGTTTTGACATAAATTTTAAGCTGTTTAGTTGCAGAAGTGTCAACGTGCGAGCTGTTCGTCCGTTTCCGTCGACAAATGGTAAAATGTTTTCGAATTGAAATAGCGAGATAGCCATTTTTATTAACAATGGAAGTTGTAAGCTATCGTTGTTCCAGAATTTTTTTGCGTCGTTTATTAAGTGCTTAAGTTCGTCGCGGTTAGGTGGGGTGAAATCTTTTATTGGCGATACTGTTGTGCTGTATTTTCCTACTGTCCGAAGTTTTCCACCTAGCTCTTTGGTTTTGTTACTACTAGAGTAGAGTATTTTATGTGCTTGTTTTATTAATCGAATTGATAAAGGGTATTTATTAAGCTCGTTAAAGGCCCATATAATTGATTTGTTATAGCAATTAGCCTGTTGTTGTTCTTGTTGTTGTAATTCGGAAAGTGTGTCGGTCTTAAAAAAGTATTCGTGTAGGTTTAACGAGTTTCCTTCAATCATATTACTTGCAAGAACTTCGCGTAATTGTAAATAAGGGACGAATAGTTGGTAGCTATTACTATATGCTGTAAGTCCGTTTAGTTCGCCTAAGGCATGTGTTGTCAGTTCTAACAGAATATTTATCTGTTTGTCTTTCCATTCGAAGCTTTGGTTAATAACCGATGGCGAAAAGCTTTTATACGATTCCAAAAATGTTTGAAAATGATAGCTGTTGGTTTTCTTGTTATTCAAGTTATGTCAGGTTTAGTTTAATAAAGCTCGTTATTATTAATTAAATCTACTAATAATTTAATATAAAACTCATGTAACAATAAAAGCTTTAATGCGTATAAATTGATATGCTGTTTGTAAGCAACTGAAATTGTGTTATATGATACAGTTGGAAGTTAAATATTATTAAGCTATTGTATAATTGCAATATTCATACAATTACATTCGCCAAAATTCAAATTATAGAAAAATGAAAAAGAGTATTATTACATTAATAATTGTGTTTTCGCTTTTTGTAGGTAAAACTTTTGCCGAAGGATATGCTACAAATTTACAAGGCGTTAAGCAAATTGGTATGGGACACACTGGAGTTGCTTTAAATATGGATGTAAGTAGTTTACAATTTAATCCTGGTGCACTTGTTTTTATGCCAAATAAATATGGTTTTTCGGCTGGTGCCTCGCTTACTTTAGTAAATAACAAATATACAAGCAATGCAGGTGTAACCGAACAGAATGAGGCTAGTCCAAAAACCCCTTTTTATTTTTATGGAGGAGCAAAGATTAATGATAAGCTTGCCGTAGGCTTAGGTGTTTATACTCCGTTTGGAAATTCATTAGATTGGGGCGATAATTGGTCGGGAAAGTACCTTGTTCAGAATATTTCTATGCATGTTGTCTTCTTTCAGCCAACATTATCGTATGCTATAACTAATAAACTTGCTATTGGTGCTGGTCCTATTATTGCTATGGGTAGTTACGAGATAAATAAAGCTGTACCAATGGCTACACCAGTTGGTGTTTCGCAAATTGGTACAATGGGGCTTAAAGGCGATGCTGTTGCTTATGGATATAATGTTGGATTGCAGTACAAAGCATCTGATAAGCTTTCGTTAGGAGTTAGTTATCGCAGTCAGATAGATGTAAATGCCGACGGTGAAGCTAATCCTGAAATAGATCCTGCTGTTATTGCCTTATTAACACAAGGGGCTGGTTTAGGCGATCCTGTTTCAACACAAAAACTTGTTGTGTTAACATCAGACGGAGCAAAATCTACCCTTCCTTTACCTGCAAGTCTTAATTTTGGTGCCGCATATAATGTTTCAAACAAACTTCTTTTGGCTGCCGATGTTAATTACGTATTCTGGAGTGCTTATAAATCGTTAACATTTATGGCTACAAACAGTAATTTTGCTTCGGCAGGCGAATATGTAATGTCTGAGGTTGTTAAAGATTGGAAAAATTCGCTTACATACAGAATAGGAGCTCAATATACTGTTAATAATTCGCTTGAGTTACGTGCTGGCTTTTACTACGACCAAACACCAACACAAGCCGATAAATATACTCCAGAAACTCCTGGTGCTGACAAAATAGGTTTGTCTGCTGGCTGTTCGTACAATGTAACAAAGGGATTGAGTGTTGATATCTCGCTTCTTTATATCGATGGACAGAAGCGACACGGTGTTTCGCCCGATAATATGTTTGAAGGCGATTACAAAAACACTGGATTTTTGCCTGGTTTAGGTGTTTCGTATAGTTTCTGATTTTTGTAATTAAATTATTTATGATTTTTACTCCATAAGTATAAGTGTAAATTTGTTTAATAAATGCAATTGCCCCCTTCCGCTTTTTTTAGGTTGGGGGTTTTGTTTGTTTAGGCTAATTATAGAGTTGTTTAACCATAATATGTTAGTGCTAATTGGGTGAATTGTTTAATTAATTTATATAAGTTGGTTTAAACAATGTTTAGTGTAGAACAATTTGTGTGTAAATTCTTTTTTAACACATCTGTAAAAGAAAAATTTTCTACCTAAGAGTAAAATGACTCGTTCCGATAGCAAAATTTTCTGTCCGATACACTAACTATAGTTCCCGATACAGTATTTAGCTTCCCGATAACGAAAAATATTCTTTTTTGTGTTTGTGGATAGTGTTTTTTTGTATCGGGAGCAGTTAAATAGTTATCGGGATATAAAAAACTGTATCGGGATGTTATAAAATAATATCTGATAAAGAGATTGGTTGTCTTTTCGTTGTCAATTGTTGACTTTTTTGTTTAGAGCATGTAATTTACAACAACAAAGTTTATTATTAATAATGTAAATATGGTGTATCCGGAGAGTTACATGACAATGTTAGTGAAATTTAACACTGTTTCTGATGATAATATTATAAGTATTCACATGCCCGCCGATGTAATGGCTAATGAAGCTCGCACATTGTATTTTTGGGCGTATGACGATTTAGATGTGTTGCTGGCAAATGGATTAAAAGAGCAATATCTTAACGAATTGTTACCTGCAAGTGATGCTTTACTTACTGCCGAATCTATTTGGCGAAACGAAATAGAATCGGGTGGTGAATTTTCTAATGAGTGGAAAGCGAAATCGCCAGAGGCTTTTGAGCTCCGCAGTATATTGTTGCATACATATAAATATGCCTTTAGAAACGACCCCGATTTGTTAAAACTGTTGGCCGAATTACAGAAAGGAAGTAGTAATACCGATTTAATAGAGGATTTGCATGGTCTTAATTTGTTGGGTCTGAAATATGCTGATAAACTTCAGGCAATAAATGCCGATAAAGCTTTAGTTGTTCGTTCGGGAGAGCTTGCTATTGTTATGGGCGATCTGCTTGCCAAGGTAAATAGTCAGCGTATTGGTTCAAACGATAGCAAAACTATTCGCGATAAAGCCTATACTTATGTTAATAATCTTCTTAACGAAGTAAGGGAATGCGGAAGATATGTTTTTTGGAAAGATGAAAAGCGTTTAAAAGGATACCGAAGCAATTATAACCGCAAAAAATATATTAGGCGTAAGAATAGTTTTGTTGAAGAGGTTCAAGAGTAATTGTTTTTAGTATCAAACACCCCCTAATCAGTATCATTTGGTTAGGGGGTGTTTTTTTGTCGAATGTTTGTATAATTAACTTGTAATTACTTGCTGCTTCTTTGTTCGTTTTAGCTAAATTATTGCAATTAGCTTTATCTATTTTACAATGTGGCGAGCATTGAATTGTACATCTTTTTTAATGTTCCTTACCTCTGTAAATTGCAGCTATAAGGTAATTCTTATGTTTTTTCTATCTGTTAATATTTCTAACACTTTTTTACAAAAGTCAGTCTCACGGTGTGTTTTGGTTGGTTTTAGTACACTATGTTAAGTTGTGAATTGCAATGTCCAGAAACTTTTATCTAAGTAAAACTAGTGTTAATAATAATATTAATGATGTTTATCTATACTTAGGTTGTAGTGGTAATAATGATTAAAATCTGTAAGTATACACTATTTCTTAACAGAATAAAAAGCCGTTCCTTTGCACCAAATTTCCGGGGCTTCTTATTTAAAATGCTTGCTAGTAAAGGTAAGTAGTGTAAATAATTAGTTCCTAAACACTAACGATTAATTTTACAAGAAATGACAAAGATGAATTTTAAGCCAGGTGTATGGCAAGAATCAATCAACGTTAGAGACTTTGTACAAACAAATATTACACCCTACGAGGGCGATGATAAGTTTCTTTGCGAAGCCACTGAGCGTACCAAAAACTTATGGAAGATTTGTCGCGAGGCTATGAAAGAAGAAGCCGACAGAAATGGTGTTCGTTCTATCGATAACCAAACTGTATCGACAATCAACTCACATGGCGCAGGTTATATTGACAAAGACAACGAATTAATAGTTGGTTTACAAGCAGACGAGTTGCTACGTCGCGCAATGAAACCTTACGGTGGTATTGCAGTTGTAGAGAAAGCTTGCTCTGAGCACGGTTTAGAAGTAAACGAGCACGTTAAAGATATTTTTCATAACTACGCAAAAACTCACAATGATGGTGTTTTTGATGCGTATACCGACGAAATTCGTAAATTCCGTTCATTAGGTTTTTTAACTGGTTTACCAGATAATTATGCTCGTGGACGTATTATTGGTGACTACCGTCGCTTAGCTTTATATGGAACAGCACGTCTTATCGAAGCTAAAAAAGCTGACCTTAAAGGTATCACTGGTCCTATGACTGACCATACTATCCGTTTACGCGAAGAAGTTGCAGAGCAAATTAAAGCTCTTGGCGAAATTGCTAAACTAGGAGAGAAATATGGTTTAGATCTTACTCGTCCTGCAGAAGGATCGCAAGAGGCTATTCAGTGGGTTTACATGGCTTACCTTGCTGCTGTTAAAGAGCAAGATGGTGCTGCTATGTCACTAGGTAATGTTTCTACTTTTATCGACATTTATATTGAGCAAGATTTAGCTGCTGGTAAAATTACCGAGGAGTTTGCTCAAGAAATGATTGATCAATTTGTTATGAAACTTCGTTGTGTTCGTCACCTACGTATGGATGCTTACAACGAAATTTTTGCTGGCGACCCAACTTGGGTAACTGAAACTATTGGTGGTAGAACACTTGACGGACGTACAAAAGTTACTAAAACTTCGTTCCGTTTCTTACACACATTATATACATTAGGTGCTTCACCAGAGCCAAACATGACTGTTCTTTGGTCGTCGTCGCTTCCTGAAGGATTTAAGAAATTCTGTGCTAAAGTATCTATCGACACTTCGTCTATTCAGTACGAAAACGATGAGCTTATGCGCGATGTACGTAAGTCAGATGACTACGGTATTGCTTGTTGTGTTTCTTTCCAAGATCTTGGTAAGCAAATTCAATTCTTTGGTGCACGTTGTAACCTTGCTAAAACATTATTACTTGCTCTTAACCAAGGACGTTGCGAGATTACAGGTAAACAAATGATTAATGGCATCCCTGCATTAAAGAGCGATAACCTTGACCTTGAAGAGGTACTTGTTAACTTTAAGCTTGCAATGAAAGAGATGGCTCGTGTTTATAACGAATCGATGAACATTATTCATTACATGCACGATAAGTATTACTACGAGAAAGCTCAAATGTCACTTATCGATACCGATCCTAAGATTAACTTAGCTTATGGTGCTGCAGGTCTTTCAATTGTTGCCGACTCATTATCTGCAATTAAGCATGCTAAAGTAACTGCTGTTCGTAACGAGGAAGGTTTAACTACCGACTTTAAGATTGATGGCGAATTCCCATGTTATGGTAACGATATTGACTCTGTTGATGAATTAGCTGTTAATACAGTTACATATTTCAACAACTTACTTAAAGAGCTTCCTATTTATAAGAATGCCGAGCCTACTCTTTCAATCCTAACAATTACATCGAATGTAACTTATGGTTTGAAAACTGGTTCTACTCCTGATGGACGTCAAAAAGGTGTTCCATTTGCACCAGGAGCTAACCCAATGCACGGCCGCGATAAAAACGGAGCTATTGCATCGCTTAACTCGGTTGCAAAAATTAACTACAAAGATTCATTAGATGGTATTTCTAATACATTCTCTATTATTCCTAAATCATTAGGAGCAACAGACGATGTACGTACTGAGAACCTTGTTACAATGATGGATGCTTACTTTAATAAAGGAGCTCACCACCTTAACGTAAACGTTCTTAACCGCGAAATGTTAGAAGATGCTATGGAGCACCCAGAAGAGTATCCACAGCTTACTATTCGTGTTTCGGGTTATGCAGTAAACTTTACTAAGCTTACTCGTGAGCAACAACAAGAGGTTATTTCGCGTAGTTTCTTCGATAGAATGTAGTAACTACATATATTATAATATTAAGGAAAGAGGTAGTGTGTATTTACATACACTCCTCTTTCTTTTTTTTACCAAATAAAAACAAACAAACAAAATGCTAAAGGTTCATTCATTCGAGTCGCTGGGCACATACGACGGCCCCGGTATACGTCTTGTAGTTTTTCTACAAGGATGTGCCTTTAAATGTTTATACTGTGCCAACCCCGATACTATTACTTTTAAAGGTGGTAATGCTACCCCTAACGAAGAGATAATGAGGATGGCAAGAAATCAAAAACCTTTTTTTGGTACTATAGGAGGAATTACAATTTCTGGTGGCGAGCCATTGTGGCAAGCTAAAGATCTTGTTTCTCTTTTTAAAGAGCTTAAAGCCGAAGGTTTTAGAACATGTATAGACACAAATGGTAATGTTTTTAACGATGATGTTATTGAGTTAATGGAGTACACCGATCTTGTTTTGCTAGATATAAAGCATATTAATAAGGATTGGCATAAAACAATAACTGGATCGGAAAATACTACCACTTTAAAATTTGCTAACCATTTGCGCGAAATAAATAAAAGAACATGGTTGCGATATGTTCTTGTTCCTGGATATTCAGATCAGGAAGAGTATTTAAACGAGCTTGGTAACTATTTTAAAGATTATCAGAATATAGAGAAATTAGAAATTCAGCCTTATCATACTCTCGGAGTTCATAAATACCAACACCTTGATATGGAATATAAACTAGAAGGTGTTCCAGAGAATACTCTCGATCAGCTTGCTAGGGCAAAAGGTATTTTAGAGAAGTATTTTAAGCAGGTTATTATTAATTAGATGTTAGAGGTTATATGGTTATCACAGAAATATATCGCTTGTTTCTGATAACTAAATACCAATAACTATTAACTAAATCAATCATGGCATATTATAATCCCAAAGAAATTGTAGAGGTATTAAACCAAACAGCAAAAACAAAAAACGAGTTTCCATACAAAAAAACTCTTGTACTAGCATTTTTAGGTGGAGCATATATTGCACTTGGTGGCTTATTAGCACTTATTGTTGGTGGCGATATGCCAGGTGTAGCTGCATTAAATCCAGGAATACAAAAGTTTGTTATTGGAGCTGTTTTCCCTCTTGGACTAATTTTAGTTGCTATTGCCGGTGCCGAGCTTTTTACAGGCAACACAGCTTATTTTATACCTTCGGTACTAAGTAAGCGTATGTCGTATAAAGCGCCATTGCGCAACTGGGCATTAGTTTACACAGGCAATTTTGTTGGGGCTATTTTTGTTGCAATATTCTTTGCTTATTTTACCGATCTTTTAGCTCATGGAGCTAGCCACGACACAATGATAGCCCTTGCTGTTAAAAAAACGTCGGCTCCTTTTTATAAGGTGTTCTTAAAAGGTATGGCGTGTAACTGGTTAGTGGCATTGGGAATGTGGTTAGCATACTCGTCGAAAGACATTGCTGGAAAAATTATGGGAATTTGGTTTCCTGTGATGGCTTTTGTGGCAATGGGTTTCGAACATAGTATTGCAAACATGTTCTTTATTCCTACAGCGATATTCTACGGTGCGGACATTACTTGGGGTGAGTTTATTATAAATAACCTTATTCCTGCGACTCTCGGAAATATTGCCGGTGGTGCTTTCCTTGTTGGAACACTTTACTGGTATGCTTTCGAGAAAGAGTAATTAAAGCCGCTTTTTTGTCATCTCGCAAATATCTTAAGACCGCTGCACCACCAGCGGTCTTTTTTTCGCTTAAAAATTAAATAGTAAAAAAAATAAAATCCTGTAACCTCATATTATCAACCATTTCGGGAATAAAAGTTATTTATTTTAATAAAAAGAGTAAAAAAAAAATGATTTTCTTGATTTTCAATAAAATAACCTTATATTTGTCCCATTATATTTTCATTTATTATTTATTATGAACAAAGGAACAGTAAAATTCTTCAACGAGACTAAAGGATTTGGATTCATTAGCGAAGAAGGAACAGGCGAAGAGCATTTCGTACACATCTCAGGTTTAATCGATGAAATCCGCGAAGGCGATGTTGTTGAGTTTGAGTTACAACAAGGTAAAAAAGGTTTAAATGCAGTAAATGTTAAAGTAATTTAATATATACTCTTAAGATTTTTTAAAGAGAGCTTATCATTACGATAAGCTCTCTTTTTCGTTATATCTATAACCAAAAAACTCTAGCACTTCTTTATTATTTACAAATTCGTTGTTAATAATATTAATCTCTTCGGCCGATAACTGTTTTATTTTATCGTTGTTCATATTAACAATTGAGCCAAACTCGGCATTAACATTGGAAACTTGTAATTCGCCTAATTCGGGAATAAATATCTTTAGCTTATCAACAATACTATTGGTATTCTCAACCATCTCTTCGTACGCGATTTTAATTACATTATTTAAAGTTTCAATATTGTGCTTTTGCAGTAGTAAACATTTTATGGTGAACTGTGCTGCATGTTCAGGTGTAAAGTTCGAACGCTTAATAAGACTTTGGCAAAGAGAATACGGATTACGTGTTAAAACAATAAAATAGGAGGGAGCAAAGTATTGTTCGATAGATTTTGCTCTTACTAAATTAGGTGGGCTCTTCTCTAATAATATAGGTTTGCTCACATCCCAATATTTTAGCCATTGTTTTTTTACAAAACTCCAGTTAACATTATGCGAAGGTTCCCATCGTTTTACATTATTAAATAAAAGCTTGTTTAAAACTGGTAGCTGTTGTCCTTCGCGAGCCCCAATTTTATTATTTGCCGAAACATTTTTTGAAGTTAAAAGCAGGGCTGTTAAAAGAGTCGATCCGCTATACTGTGGCGACAATACAAACAGAAATTTATTATCGGCTTTAGCTTTAATTCTTTTGCGTAAAATATTTTCACACCTTACATATCGGTGATAAACAGTATTAATATAAGCCAGCTTTAATTTCTCTTTAATATTCATACCATTATATTTAAGCTTAAAAGTATAACTCTTTTGTAACAAATAAAAAAGCCACTCAATAAATTAAGTGGCTTTATAATAAATGAGATGTTTTTACTCCTCAATCATTTTTATTTCAATAATTTTATCGCCCTGACGGATATCGTCAATAACATCTAAACCTTCGATAACTTTACCAAAACAAGTATGGTGGCCATCAAGGTGAGCTGTATTATTACGGCTATGGCAGATAAAAAATTGCGAACCACCAGTGTCGCGTCCGGCGTGAGCCATTGACAAAACACCTCTGTCGTGGTATTGGTTTGCTCCATCTAATTCGCAAGGAATAGAATAACCTGGGCCACCTGCACCAGTTCCGTTAGGACATCCTCCTTGGATAACAAAATCAGGAATTACACGGTGAAAAGTTAAGCCATTGTAAAAACCTTCAAGTGTTAATTTAACAAAGTTATCAACAGTATTTGGAGCATCCTGATCGTAAAACGAAACAACCATTGTTCCTTTTTCGGTAATAATTTCTGCTTTCTTCATTATTCTAAAAAATTAAAATTCAACACAAATATAATATAGCAACAAAAGCCGGAAATACCGGCTTTTGTATAATATTTCTAAAAGAAATTAGTTCTTTGCTTCTTCTTTAACAATTTCAAGAAGTTCAACTTCGAAAATAAGAGTTGAGTTTGGTTTAATTTTACTTCCTGGTTGAGCATTAGCACCATAAGCTAATTCCGAAGGAATATAAAATTTATATTTACTACCAACGCTCATTAACTGAACACCTTCTGTCCATCCTTTAATAACGCGATTAAGAGGAAATTGAGCTGGCTCTTGACGATCGAATGAGCTATCAAATTTTTCGCCATTAATTAAAGTACCTGTATAGTGAACTTTTACAATGTCAGTAGCAGCTGGTTTAGCACCTGTTCCTTCAGTAATAACTTCGTATTGAAGACCCGATTCTGTTGTAATTACACCTGCTTTTTTACCGTTTTCTGCAAGAAATGCTTCGCCTTCTTCTTTAGCTTTAGCAGCAACTCTCTCAGTTAATTTTTGGAAGTAACCTTGTAAAAATTTATTTGCTTCTTCTTCTGTAAACATAGTTTCGCCATCAGAAAAATAATCAGAAACACCTTTACCAAGAGCTGCAGCATTAACGTCGTCTAGGTTACCTTGTTTAAGATTAGCCGAGATGCTAACACCTAATGCATAACTTACCGAGTCAATTTCTGTTTCTACTTTAGCATTTTCTACGCCAGTACCAGTATTACATGAGCTTAAAACAAATGCCGAAGCAACTGCTGCGAATAATAATTTTTTCATTTTAATTTATTTTTAAGTTGTGATTAATCTATTTAAGAAAACTCTTTAATATTTTTCAAACGCGAATATAATGCTATTTGAAATAACAATCGGTCTGCAAACGTTAAAATTATTTAACATTGTTAATTAACGATGCTCTTTTACACATATCGGTAGTTTGTAGTATTTTACGCTTTAAATGTTCGGGGTAATTCTTGTTGTTTTGCAAAAAAGTTTCGGTTATTGTAATTGCCTTTTTACTATTTGCACCACTATATAAAGCCTCTAACCAGCTTTTTGGGAAAAATATGTCGCCAGTAGACTGTATCTCTTGTAAAAGGTTGAGTCCGGTTTCAATTCTTGGCATAGCTTCGTCGGCGCGCAATGGGTGATTTAAATATTGCAGCGCCAAACAAACCCAAGGTTCAACAGCTCTGTTGCTCTCGTCGGCAAACGATTCGAATAGCTCATTGCGTTTATCAACACTACTGCTTAGTGCGCGCGACACAAAATCAAATTTCTTTTTATTGTCGTTATTAATTATTCGTTTGCTTTGTATGGCAATAATAGAATCGGCTTTGGCGCTGTTTCGTAAACTTAATTCGTAACACAATAATATATTATCGTTTTCAGACATTTTTAAGCCCCAATTATTATTGCCCGATTCCCAAATATCATTCAGTAAATTGTAGGTGTTGTCGGTAACAAATACTTTTTTCAACAAATTAAAAAGCGAATATTTAATGCTTCCCTGTTGGTTAGCAATTCGGGTTATTAACAATTCTTCTATTATTGGCGATATCTCTTGCTGTTCGCTATTGTTAAGAAAAAGCCAATAGTACGAGTTGTAATACGAGCATATTTGACTCAGTAGCAAATCCGATTTCTCGTTTTTAAGCGACTCGGTAAAAAGCTTTGTCATTACACTATTATCAACATTACTATTTATATAATTCTCCCAAATATTTATCCAACAAATGGCTCGTTGCAATTCGTTATCGAAGGTATTAATATTTTCGGCAATGTAATTAATTGTGGCTTTGTTAAGCTTAAAGTATCCATACGCCACTCCATCTGAATTAGGAAAACAAACATTGTTGTTTGTTCCCGAAACAGTAAAATTGGTGGTTTGCTTGTCGCAAAAAATTGTTGTGTCGTTAATTGCATTTGCGGGGAAGTGTAGCTTTAAGCTTTGTGGCCAAATAACATTTCGGTTAAACTTGTCGGTTTGTGTAATAGTGCCGTTGTTACCATTTGTGTTAACCTCAATTGTAGCCATTCCGTTTTTAAAAACCCACGAGTTGCTCCACTGCTTAAGATCTTGACTACAGTTTTTATCTAAAATTGTAATTAAATCGCTCCATGTAGCATTGCTAAAAGCATATTTAGTTATATACTCTTTTACACCCTCTTGCAAAGATTTTTTGCCAGCAATAAGTTCTAGTTGCTGCATTACAATTGGTGCTTTATGATATATTATGTTACCATAAACAGACCCTGCATTTACTAAGTTTGACAATGGCGTTGTTATGGCATTTGCCCCTTCGGTTCGGTCTATCTCGTACGATTTAGGATAGTGAGCAAGAAGGAAATTTAGCTTGTAGTTTTCGTTGGGAAACGATTTACTAACAATTTTATCGGCTATAAAATTTGCAAAAACCTCTTTAAGCCACACCTGGTCGAACCACTTCATGGTAACCAAATCGCCAAACCATATATGAGCCGTTTCGTGCGATATTAAATTAGCGCGCGCCATAATATTGTTTTGTGTTGCCGACTCGTCTAAAAATAGTTTTGCTTCGCGATAGTAAATATTACCAGGATGCTCCATTCCGCCGTACTGAAACGATGGTATTGCAATAAGGTCGCAATTGCTAAATGGGTATTTTACCGATGTGTAATCTTCGCAAAAACTTATGGCATTACCTATTAATCGCTCAATTTCGGGTAGGTTGCGTTTTAACTTTTGCTCGTCGTTAATTCTATGATAAAAGTTTATTTCTCTCTCTCCGTATTTTAGTTTTGTTGAGTTAAAAATTCCTGCCGCAAACGAAAACAGGTAGGTGCTCAGTTTTTCGCTCTCGTTAAATTCTATTGTCTTAATATCGTTAGTTGTCGATACCAATTTTACTTTGGCGTTAGAGACGGCTATCCACTCTTTGGCAACGTTAAGTTTTAGTGTGTAATTGGCCTTTAAGTCGGGCTGATCGAAACAGGGAAAAGCTGTTGATGCCCTGTCGGGAACAAAAAGGGTGTACATATATTCGGCGTTTCTATTTAACGACATGTCGCCCGCTGTGAAATTTATTTCAACATTGTTAATGCCTTTGTTGACATGTTTCTTATCAATAATAATATGATTGTTTAGAAATTGATAGTCGCAATTATTGCCATTTATAGCTACACTGTTTATTTGATTTTGGTTGGCTCTAAAATCGATTATTATATTAACCTTTTCCGAAACATTGCAGCCTATATTAACATTAGCCGAAATTAATTGATCGACACTTTTAGGGATAGAAAACTCTAGATTGTACTTTATATCTGAATAGTTTGAATAGCGAAAGGTTGCCAAATTTGTTGAAACACCCGATTCTAATAGCTTGTGGTTAGTGTTTTTGCTGCACGAGGCAAATAGTAGTGCAGTAATTAGAGATAAATTTAAAAATAGTTTCATTGTTAGTAGTTATTAGTCGATAATAAAACCTTGGCAAGGTAGGCATTAAGAGTAAATTAGAAAAGTATTGGTTTAGTTTTGGTTAGCTGCTAAAAGCTAAATAGCAATGCTTTTTGTTAAATATAACACATGTTATAATTTTTATCCTTTATTATATTTTTTTGCTCATAAGCTTAGTAAAACGCTACTTTGTGAAAATATAATTTGTATACCGAGGCGTTTATTTTACTAAATACAAGTAAAAGAATACTCTGTTATATTGGTTTTTTTGTGCTGTTTCGATGGTTTGAAAATTCCTTCGGGAAGATTTTAAATTTTCATCCTTATGGAGCTAAAATTTCTCCCTTATGAAAAAATATTTTCTTCCTTATGAAAATAAATTTTCTCCCTTATGAAATTTTTCTTCCATAAGGATGATTTTATACCCCCTCTGAAATGCCCGGTTTTACTGGGTTTTCCGAATGCTAAAATTGCCCAAATTACACTTTTTAGGCAGTTTTTTTCTGTTTTTTAATCGAGTAAGAAAAATTCTTTAGTTGATAGATGGTGATGTTTAAAGCCTTTAAACCGTTTTTAAACGGTTGCTATTTATTAAAATTAATGCTTTTTTAAAGAGGTTGTTGAATTAGCAAAATAAAAAAGCCGCTCTAACGAACGGCTTTTTGTAGTAGCGGGGACAGGACTCGAACCTATGACCTTCGGGTTATGAGCCCGACGAGCTACCAACTGCTCCACCCCGCAATATATCTTTATGTTTGTACCTTGTCGACGTTTAAAATAGTAGCGGGGACAGGACTCGAACCTATGACCTTCGGGTTATGAGCCCGACGAGCTACCAACTGCTCCACCCCGCAATAT
>JAFGOQ010000088.1 GCA_016926405.1 Bacteroidales bacterium | reverse complement strand
TTGTAACAATCTAATATTTTATAAAAAACAAAATTTATGGAAAATAGAAGAAATGAAATGAAAAATGAAGTTGGAATTGGTGGCTGGTTAATACTTGTGTTAATTGGGTTAATAATTACACCAATAAGGCTTGGTATAACTTTATCTAGTGATTTTTTCCCTATAATCAATTCTATGTCATTACTTAATGCATATCCTAGCCTACAGATAATGATTTACACCGAGGGTATTGGTAATATTATTTTTGGAATTTCGGCAATAATTCTATTGATTATGATGAGCAATAAAGATCGAAGATTTCCTAAACTAATGATTGTCTTTTATGTATCTAATCTAATATTTGTTTTAGTTGATGCAATTTATGCCACGCAAATACCCATTATAGAGCAGTTTGTCTCTTCAGACGATTCGTTAAAAGAGGTGGTTAGAGCAATTATTGGTACTGCCATTTGGGTTCCATACATGATGGTATCTACACGTGTAAAACGAACTTTTGTGAAATAATAGATTATAAATTTATGCTAGGTTTAGCCACGAAAATTATAACTATTCTATTTGAGGTTAAAACTAAAGCCTTAATGATTTAGTATTATATTAGGTTAGTAACCTAACAAAGCGAGCAACAGAATTAACTTCTGTTGCTCGCTTTTATACTATAATCAAAATAGTTACTAGCTTTTTTAACAATCAAATTTTTTATAAAAATTTATCGTGGTTATTCTTTTTTGCAAAGTATTCCAAATCCAACCCTAAATAGAGTAAAACAATAGTGTAACATTGCGTTTTTGCCATCGGTAAAAAGTCGTTAATCGGATAGTAAAGCAAATGTAAATAGCTGTAAAGTACTGTAGACACAATATGTTATAGTTGGTGTGTGCAATAAAGTAATGCTACCTATAACAGCGTAAATACTCGTTAGTGTACCAATTGCTCTATGGCGTGTACAAACTGCTTTATGTTGTGTACCAATTGCTCTATGGTGTGTACAAACTGCTTTATGCTGTGTACCAATTGCTCTATGGTGTGTACAAACTGCTTTATGTTGTGTATCAATTGCTCTATGGCGTGTACAAACTACTTTATGCTGTGTACCAATTGCTCTATGGCATGTACAAATTGCTTTATGCTGTTTACCAATTACTTTATGCCGCAAACAAATATCAATATTATATAACCTAATTGCTTTATGTAGTGTTGTAACTTCTTTATGGCTTGTATTATAGGGGTAGTTATGGTAGCCTATTTTATACATCCCTTCCTATATCACTAAAAACAATATTACTATATCACTATTAATAAGTTGTAAAGGTTAAAGTATAGGAATAGTAATTTTTTATTGATAACAAAAAGGGCTGCTTATTATTAGCAGCCCTTTTTGTATAATTATTTTTTACTAGCCTAGCTCCCCAATTTGAGTTAGCTTTTGAAATTCCAGAATCTCTATTTTTTTATCGCTTACACTAATTATTCCGTCTTTATTAAATTTCGATAGAGTGTTTATTACACTCTCTTTAGAGTATCCCAATATATTACCCATCTCTTTTCTTGTTATGGGTAGAGTATATTTTTTGGTGTTGTATATTTTACTAAAGTCAAGAAGTAAAATAGCTAGTAGTCCTTCAATATTTTTATGTGTGTTTTTAGATAAATGGTGCACCAATTCGCTTGTTATTGCCGACATATGCCTAATCATATTAATTGCAAAATTACCGTTCTCTTGAATGAATTTTTCGAACAGAGTAATGTCAATTAAGCTAACTCTTGATTGCTCTATTGCAACTGCCGAAAAAACAAAATTGGCACATGCAAACGAACATATTATACCTATAAACGATTTTGGTGCTACAAGATTTACTGTTTTCTTTTTTTTGTCTGTATATATATCCAACTTAGCTAGTCCTTCTTCTAAAAAAATTATACTGCTAGCTTTAAAACCCTTTTTTATTATTGTTTCACCTGCTTCAAATTCTACAGTTATTTTGTTTTTCTGAAGTTCTTCTTTCTGTTCATCTGTTAATAGATTGAAGCAATTTTCAGATGTTATATAAGTTGCATTGTTAGGCTCAATATTGTTGTCAAAAGTGTTCATGTTGCTAATTATATTATAATATTTCTACAATGATGTAAAATTACATCATTATATATTAACAATTCCACTGTTATAAAGTAAATGATATTGTATTAGTTTGTTAGTTGTTATTATGTGTATAGGTATTTTTGACCCATACTAATAATTACAAAAGAAACAATATGGCAGATTTAAAATTTAGAGTTAAAGCTCATAGCGAAAATCCAACAAAAACAATTGTTAAAGCTCGTGGTTTCGAACTTATTGTTGACGAGCCTGCAGACTTAGGAGGAACAGATCAGGGTGCTAACCCAGTGGAACTTATGCTTGCAGCTTATGCTGGTTGCTTAAATGTTATGGCTCATGTTTGTGCTCAAGAGTTGGGTATAGAGATGAAAGGTGTGAAAATTGATCTTGTTGGATCGCTTAATCCAGATCGTTTATTTGGTAAATCGTTTGCTGAACGTGCCGGATATAAAGAGATTAAAGTAACACTAAAACCAGACTGTGTTGCCGACGAAGCAACAATGAAAAAGTGGATTGATAGTGTTCTTGATCGTTGCCCAGTAGGCGATAACCTTAAAAACGCTACCGAGATTATTATTCAGGTTAAGTAGGTTTAAAAATATTAGTAATTAAGGGTGCTTTTTACTTTCCTAAAAGTATAATTGGGTAGTAATAAACACCCTTTCTTTATATTATATGTTGATTTAATAATACTAATAGTAAATACCATATACTATAATTTATCGATATTCAAAAAGCGAGCAACAGACCAATATCTGTTACTCGCTTTTTTGTTGAATATAACTTTTTGTGTTTATGATTAGTTTATAAGCTCTAAACTCTAATAACTCCTAACTACAGACTAAATGATCGTATGTTCATTAGCATTTTTTTTGCTAATTGTTTTTTTTATAGCTTTGCCAACGTTTTGGTGACCAATGGGAGTAGCTCTCGGAGGTTGAAAAGGGAATACCGTTTGAATCGGTAACAGTACCCGCTGCTGTGATGCCTGTAAATGGTTTAGCATTCAAATGCCACTGTCTTAATTGTGAAGATGGGAAGGCGCTAAACCTAGGATAAGTCAGAAGACCTGCCTAAACAAAAGAATATCTGCACGCTTTCGGGAGTTAAAGCTGGATTGAAAACATATTGTTTATCAACCCTATTTTTCCTGTTGCTAAATTGATTTCTATAGGTTTGGAATATCAATTTGTAACTTTTTGCGCCTAGATATTTTATGCTGATTATTATTTACTAATCATTATAGAATAGAATGAGAAAGGTTTACGTTTTATTAGTTTTTGCACTTCTTTGTTTTCAACAATTGGGAGCACAAGTGTTACTTCAGCAGAGTTTCGATGGTGCAGCTTTGCCCGAAGGATGGCGACAAGATTTAGACGATGGAAATACAAAAGGATGGATTCCGTTACAGTCAAGTAGCCACAGTATTAGCAATCCATTTTCGGGTTCGCACTTTGTTGAGTTCGAAAGTTATTTGACAAAATCGATGCTTGGCGCACGATTAATTTCGCCAGAGGTAAATATCCCAACAAAAGAGTTTTTTCTTGAGTTTTATTCGGTTGTAACATCCGGAAGTAAAGGTCTACACGTAGACATTTCGCGCGATTTTGGTGCTACATGGGTTGAAGATGTTTTGTTTATCGATAAAGCAGAAGCCGAAACAGACTGGGTTAAGCATACTGTCGATATTTCGAGCTATCTGCCATGCGAACATTTTAGAGTGCGATTTAGAGCAGTCTCATCGTATGGTTCTGGAAAATGTTGTATTGCTGTTGACGATGTAAAAATATATAAGCCCGAAAATATGGCTTTCGGCATGGCAACAACATTACAAAGCAATACATCTATTGTTTCGGTAGGGCAAACTGCTGCCGAAGTTATTGCAGTTAAAGTTAATTGCACAGGAGCTTTAAATCCGTTATTAGTTAATAGTATAAACTTTAATACAGCAGCAACAACAAATTGTGCTGATATAACAAAAGCATCGGTTTATTATACTGGTAGTAGCAGCTCTTTTTCGACAGAAAACTTAGTTGGACACATTGATAATCCTAACGCCGATTTTGTTATTAACGCAAACCAACAGTTGATTGAAGGCGATAACTATTTTTGGTTGGCTTACGATATTAGTAGTACAGCTGTTGAGGGTAATGGTATTGATGCTATTTGTAATAGTATTATTGTCGATAATATTTTAAAAACCCCCGATGTTACAAACCCCGATGGGAGTAGGGTTATAAAAAATATTTTATCGATGTTGTCGGGTACAAAAACAGTAAAGGTTGTTAATAACCTTATGT
>JAFGOQ010000087.1 GCA_016926405.1 Bacteroidales bacterium | reverse complement strand
TACTATTTTAAGTATACTTTTCAAAGCTCTGCTTATTAATTATAATATATAAACGAAAGTACCTACCTAAATATTTTATGTATGTATAAAAATAATGTACAAAGATAGATAAAAATACCCTAAACGAAACAATCGTTTAGGGTATTTTATAAATATAGATTATAAGCTTTGCTTATTTAATGAGCACTTTGGTAGACACTCCATTAATAGATACAAGATAGACTCCTTTATCAAGAACGATATTCAATGTTTCAGGAGACGTTGTAACTGAATTTTTATAAAGAACAGTACCTGCCAAATTCATAACGGTTACTAACTCTCCTACTTGTCCTTCAACCACAATAGAATTTGTAGTAGCATAAACCTTTGAAGAAACTGTTGTTTCGTTAACCGGTGTAGCCGTTACAGAAATAACATAATTATTCGTAGTTCCATCTTCGGCGATAACCGGTATGGTGATAGAACCCGGTACTGTTGCTGGAGAATAAGTTATTGTACCTATAGTTGCATTTGTTGAAAGAGCACTTACTGTAGGATATGCAGTTACTCCTAAAGCTAAATCGGTAGTGTACATTGTTACTGCCGGATTAAATGCAGGTGTTAACGAACCAGCACTTAAACTTAACGAAGACAATGTTGCTGCAGAACTCAATACCGGAGTAAAAACAGTTGTACCTAACAAATAAGTAACTGCATTATCCAATAGTTTTAGTCCATCTGCCGATAAATTTGTAAAAGTAGTAGCAAATAAACTAACCATTAAATATTTTGATGTACCACTTGTTAAACGTATTGCAGCAGGAACTTCATGAATAGCAACATTACCATAATGAGAAGTAGTTGCAATTACATATCCACCTATAACATTAATACTTGTAGGTTGAATATTTTTTGATACATTAGAAGTAAACATTACCACACTGTCTCCATTAATAGTTACACCACTAAAGATTGGATGAGTTGCTTGTTTAACATTGATTGCTGCTCTATTATCTCCATTGTTTGCAGTACCCCAATTCCATCTGTCTGATTGATAAAAATATGATTTAAGGTTAAGAATTGGTTTATCTACATCCTTAATTAGTTTTAATTCTTGGATAGATGTTTCTGCAGAATCCCCTTTTAATGACTCATGTAAAACAATTAATTCGTATCCGTCATAATTAGCAGGTGCAGGTACTTGATAACCACGAGCTGTAACATCGTATACTGCGTTCAATGCATTGTAGAAAGGATCTGTTGCTGTTGTCGCTGTTGTTAAATATAAAATACTTTTTACAGCAGGATCTTTTACAGTAATAGCACCTGTGGCTGTTACTGTTGCAGGAACTGCTCCCGCTATACCTGTAACGGTTACTGTATAATTATAAGTAGCATATGCATCAGTAGGGATACCGGTTATTGTCACTGTATCTGAAGAAAAACTATACGTAACACCTGCAGGAAGACCTGTAACAGCAACGCTTGCCCCATTTTCTACAGGAAATTTAATAGTTGCAATAGCGACTCCCTGTTTTACCGATTGCGATTTATTAGCTGCATCAATTATTGCAGGTGCAGGAATATCAGCTGATGTAATAATTACATAAGTATTTGACAAACCACCTTTTTCAACACTGTAATCAATTGTGTCTCCGACAATAAAACTAATAATATCTACACCTGATTTTTGAATCTGAGTAGTAATACCTGTAGAATCTACAGTTGCTGTAATAGCACTTGTATTTACACTTGTAACTCCTTTCGTATATGTAGTATAGGGTAAATTTACACGAATAGTATCTCCATCAAACACCCCTGAGGTGGAAGCTATGCTTAAAGCTGAAACTTTTGGAGCTTGAGGTCCTGCCGGTTTAACTGTAATTGTAACAACAGATGGTTGAATTCCAGAGGCACTTTCAACAATTGCAATATATGTGTTTTTGGGAATAAAAATACCTTCGGCACAAGCAAATGTCAATTCGCTACAACCTGAAACCGTTGTACCAGTCAGTGTGTAGTTAGCAGGATCCATAGAAGTATAATCACCTGTTGTACCTGGATAAGTACCATTATCAGTATACAAAGCAACCCCTGTTAAGGTTCTTCCTGTACTAGACGTAACAGCATTAAGTTTTATACTACTAATTTCATAATCTGCTGAATAATAAATATGAACATATTTACTACTTTGAGAAACACCATCAATAACAATTGTACTACTTGTAGTAGAATTATATTTACCTCCCGTTTCACAATTTTCACTAGAACTTAGTGATAATGAAGATGATGCTGTTGTTTGACGATAAAGCCTAAATCCAGTCCACCCCATGTAATACCTACCTTCTGCTGTAGTTTCAGGTGTTGCTGAACCGTTATTAACAAGAGTAGCACCAGCAACACTGAACACATGAGTATCCTGAGCATTAGCATCAATAATAAATGTCAGTAAAGTTGACAAAACAATAAATAACTTTAAAGTAAATTTCTTTTTCATAGACATCATTTTTTAAATTAATAATTTTTAACCGAACAACAAAGTTAATAAATCTTATGATATAGAAAAACAAAAAAGCAACTAATTAAAAATTAGTTGCTTAAACGTTTATTTATGAAGTACTTTTAATACAAATGACTAATCAAGCTATTCATATAAATTTCTATATTGGTATATAAACCATTTGGATCTAGCGTTTTCTTAATTGCATCCGAAGCAGAAAATTTATTTAATCCATGTTGGTCTTCCCAATCATTTGGCATACCATCACGGTCAGAATCACTAGGAACTGAAGAATAGCCATAAACAGGCCATCCGCCAACTTCTTCCTGACTATCAATTAAACCATTTGCACTATGATTTCCGCTAAGAGTGGTTACTTCGAGTAGTTTTGGAGTATAATTGCCATTTTGAACATTATCTGTTATTCGTGCATCAACGGCATCTCTTACAAAACTTGCACCTGCTTTAGATAGCACTTTATTATAAGCATCTATAGCCAAATCAGTAGATATACTTGCAAGCATACCAACCTCTGTTTGTAACTTAATTTGCGTTTTAATAATTTCTCTATTTTGTTCTGTTGCCTCCATACCGTCTCTGGTTAAACTTATTCTTGGATACATACCTGTCCAATCATACGATTGCGAAACGCTTCCGGCTTTAGTTTCAAAGGTATTGCCACTTACATAAAAGTTTCCCCAAAGAGGTTTATCTACCCCACCAAGAACAATTGAAAGTTCAGAAGGATCACCTCCATTTGAGGGATCAGAATCCGGTTCAAATATCGCTGTAGAATTACTAGCAGGTCCTTGTTTATAATAATTATTAACTAAATTATAATAACCTCCTTCACCGGCATAACCTGCTCTATACCCCCAGTTATAAACAACATTATTTTTATAATCAACCTTTTCGTGATTAATCAAACCGGTAAATCTATCCCCACAAAAACGAGGATTACGACTACTATGATGCGCTAATAAATTATGATGAAAGGTAGCATTTGTACCTCCCCAAATGCCTCCATATCCATGAGATCCTTTATCATGAATGGAATTTGTCAAACTTTCAGAAATTATACAATATTGCAAGGTGAAATTTTCATTATTATAACATGAAACACATTCATCAGTACTCCAACTAAAAGAACAATGATCTATTATAATATTTTTCCTATTAAGACATGTAAAAGCATCTCCAATAGTTCCTTTCTCATCTCCCATTCTAAAGCGTAAAAATTGAAGTATCACATTATCTCCTTCTATTAACACCGGATAATTTTTAATACAAATACCATCACCGGGAGCTGATTGTCCATATATAGTTACATTACTACCTATTACTAATGCGGCATTCAATTCAATAATACCGGCAACCTTAAAAACTATGATTTTTTTTCCATATTGCGATAGCGCATAACGCAAAGTTCCAGGAGTTAACGTATTATCTTCTAAACTGGTAACACAAAAAACTGTTCCTTCTCTGCCTCCGGTAGTATATAGTCCACCACC
>JAFGOQ010000086.1 GCA_016926405.1 Bacteroidales bacterium | reverse complement strand
TAGGGATGTTTGAAAATTTCACTTGGTTTGCGGGAATAGCCAATATTATAGCTAATACTGCATTGTAATCGTCTATTTGACTCATTGTTTATAGGGTATTAAGTTAATAAGATATTTAATTGACTACTAAAATAGCAATTTTGTTTATAAACGGTTATTCAAGCGTAGAAAAAAATTCAAAAAAAAAAGATGTCCAAAAACTAAATTAAACTGTCATACTGAGCGTAGTGGAAGGATTGTTTCATTGAAAACAGAACGTTTCGTCTCCGCTCAACGTGACATTTTAATTTTTATTAATTGTTTTTGGACACCCTCTTTTGGGTATTTATTATTTATACGGAAGCTTATTTAATTGCGGTGAGCACTTTATCTAATATTAAATTAAATTCGGTTGGTTTTTCGATCATAGGATAATGGCCGGTTGCCGAGATGGTTTCAACTTGAAAGCCGCTTTTACAATGGTTTTTCAATCCGTCGTTGTTAGTAGGAAAATAATCGCTGTTTATTAAATATAGCTTGTTGTTAAGTTGTTCTAATCGTTGAGCATCGGCATAAGAGTATTGCATTTGTGTCATTAATGTTTCGTAGGCAATAACAGAATTGCTATTTGCGAAATCGGTTTTCACTCTGTTTTTCACTTCATTTGAAGTAGATGGGTGAAAGAGCATCATGTCGGCGTATGCAGGAGCCGAGTTTTTAAAATCGTTTTGAAGCAATGGTAAGAAGTCGGTCATTTGTTTCATCTGTTCGGGGGTAAATACAACGTCGATTACTTTGAAATTGTCGATACCTACGATGCCAACTATTTTTGGATTGTTGGCTAATGCCGATTGCAACATTATTTCGCCAGCCATTGAATGGCCAATGATTACAACATTTGTAAGGTTCATTGTGTCGATAAATGCTGTTACATCGTTTGCATACTCTTCGATAGTCCAGTTTGTTCTTTGTGCTTTTGATTTACCAAAGCCAGGTAGGTCGATAGCGTAAACACTATATTTTTGAGAAAAATATTGAAGCTGATTCTTCCAATAAGTAGCGTCGATACACCAACCGTGTAAAAATAGAAGAGTTGTGTTACCATCTCCTTGTTGAAGATAATTGATCTCTACTTTATTGTCACGGATTTCGATTTGTTTAGCTGTCATTGTTTCTTGCGTTTGTGCTTTGCCTACACTTGCTAAAAGTGAAGCAATAACGATTAATAAAATTGCTTTTCTGTTCATTTTTACTTGAATTTGATGCAAATCTAAAAAGCCGATATGACAACCCTATGTCAGGGGTTTGGAAATAATCGTTTAGAACGCTCTTCTAAGTATTGTTGCAAACGAAAAGAGACGTCGGGGGTGAAATGGGATTGAAGCAATTGGAACTCTTTTATTCTGTCGAGACGAAACTCTCTTATCTCTTGTCGTAACTCACAAAAGGCAATAGTTGACCAAACAGCACCACTAAAATAGACAGCATAAGGATGAATTATTCGTTGAGTGGTTTGCTGTTGCTCTCGGGCTTGATAATCAATTTTTAGCTTTAGGCTTTCGGTAATAGAGTTCTGTATACTGTCAAGATACAAACTTGTAGGCGCCCAAGGCTGTTGATATGCTATTCTTGAATTTAGAAATTCTAATTTGTCTTTATCGTTATGAGATAAAACAGCTTTAATTTTTAAAAGTGCAGATTCGTAATTTTGTTTAAGAGAATCTTCGGTGTGATAGTTTAAAATTTTACTTGTAGTGACTAAAGCTCTAGCTTCTTCCATTGTGAAAGAGACAGGTGGCAAGCTATAATTTTCGACTAAAAAATATCCTTTCCCTTCTTCTTCGCCAATAGGAACACCAGCATTTCTTAATGTTTGAATATCTCGGTATACAGTTCTGATTGAGACTTCGAAACGTTTGGCAATTTCGCTAGCAGTAGTAAGTCGCTTAGATTGAAGTTGTATAAGTATGCTTGTTATTCTGTCGAGTCTATTCATTGTTTGATTATTGTTTGCACGAATTGAGTATGATGGTTGGCTTGAATCGTATTATATTCCTTCGAATATAAAACAGATAAAAATCTTACAAATAATAGGTTTATAAGATTCGTTTAGTTTAAGTCTATTTACACAAGTTCTGTCATCAAATTTTTGAATTGTAATACATTTTGAAATCGTGTCGCCTTTAATAAGGTGTGTGATTTTAAGGCTCTAAATATAACAATAAACCGAATTATTACTTAACTCTATTTTACACAAAAAACATACTGCTAAGTTGCATAACAAAGCTGTTATTAACCATTATTTGACTTGGCATTATACAATATTCATGCTTTTTACAGAGACAAAACCTTATGAGAGAGCATTGATAGTTTATTAGTGGAGTAGTTACCTTTTATGTACTTAAAGTGAACCTAAACAGTGTAACGGAGTAAGGATTTTGTAACACTGTTAGTGATTGGAGTTGTATTAAAGAAAATTGTAACTTATTGATTGATTTAAAAAAACTAAATATTGGCTTATTATGAGAGCATTTATAAAGTATAGCATTGTTACTGCTTTTATGCTTTTGGGCATTACAGCAAAATCGCAAATAAGCATAGGTATTGTTAATAGCTGGGGAACCAATACAATAGACTTTGAAAGCCTTATGGGTTCACCATACTGGAGCGATGATAATTCGCCTTATGATACGCAGATTACAAACTATTCGCGATTTGTATACAAAGGAGGTGTGCAGTTAACCAAAACGCTTAAAGGAGGAGATGTTATAGGAATTGAAGTAGGCATAAGCAGATTATACTACGTAGAAGAGAGATATAGTGTGTTTTTGTACGACAACGAGTTTAGATGGAGAACTTACGATATTTGGACAACAAATATATCGGCTATTGGCCAGATGTACTTTGGTAATAACTTCTACCTTCATGGTGGCGCTGGCTTACACTTGTTCCATTTAGATTCTGGTATATCGCCATCGATTCACGCAGGTATTGGATACAATATTAAACTCAACAATAAAATTTCGATACCTATTGAATTCCGCAACGATTGGATATTTGGCGAAGAGACATCGGGCGTGTTTGCATTGGCCGCAATATTTAAAATAAATGTGTCGAAGAAAATGTGATTTGTAGTATGATAACAAAAAAGAGTAGAGACAAGGCGTTATTCCTTGTCTCTATTTTTATGCTATTATATTTGGTAAACCCTTACTTTTTTATTCTTTAGACGAACATTATTTAATGTTTTAACAAGTCTATCAATTTCTGTTGAGTGAACAGCAACAAAAGCGCAGTCGGTTTTAAGTTCAATAACACCAATCTGATCATTAGTAAGATTTCCTTGCTTATACAGAATACCAGCAATATCGCCCTTTGAAATTTTGTCTTTACGTCCACCCGATATAAAAAGAGTAGACCAAAGAGAACCATAAGGAACATCGGCCTGGTGAATATACTCTTCGGGATAATTGGCTAAAAAAGGTGGTAACGACTCTTTCTCCCACTTAATAATATAAGCGGTACCCTGACTGTTCATTCGAGCAGTTCGTCCATTACGATGGGTAAATTCGTGCTCTTTTGGAGGAAGCTCGTAATGAATAATAAAGTCGAGTTCGGGAACATCGATACCACGCGCAGCTAAATCGGTTGACAAAAGCAACTGATGCGACGAATTACGGAACTTAATAAGAGCTCTCTCGCGGTCTTGTTGTTCCATAGTACCATAAAAACAACCATGAGCGATTCCGTGTTCGTTAAGAAAATCGCTTACTTGCTGAATAGTATCCCTAAAATTACAGAACACAATACCAGGCTTATCGCCTTTAAAACAGATTATATTTAGTAGAGTTTGTAACTTATCTTTATCGGGCGAAACAACAGTTTTTATAGATAATTGCGACGTTTGGTGATCGAGATAATCGACATAAGCAGGATTATTAATACCAACAAATTCGGGTATCTGAACCTTTTCGGTTGCCGAAGTTAAAATACGCTTTGAAAGATTAGGTAGATTATCAATAATATCTCGCATATCGGCCTCAAAACCTACTTCCAAAGACTTATCGAACTCATCAAGAACTATTGTGCTAATATTGTCGGTTACAAAAGTATCGCGACGTAAATGGTCGGCAATACGACCAGGTGTTCCAATAAGAATAGCAGGCGGATGATTAAGATCGATACGATCTTTTGTAAAACCACGACCACCATAAAATGCGTTTGCCTTATATCCTGACCCCATCTCGCGAATTACCTGTTCAATCTGAATTGCCAATTCGCGCGATGGAACCAAAATAAGCGCTTGTATATTTGTACACTTTGGATTGAGTTGCGCCACAACAGGCAACAGAAAAGCCAATGTTTTTCCAGTACCTGTAGGAGACAGTAATACAGTACTACTATTTGAATGGATAGCCGCATGAGCCTCCTCTTGCATTTTATTAAGTGACTCAATCTTAAGCTTGGCAAGTATATTTTTTTGATTTCGAATTGCACCCGACATAATTAAACAACTATTTGTTTATGAACTATAATTTTGGCAAAGGTAGATATTATATTAATGGTTTCGTCTAACATTTTCATGCCAAGGGCAGACATTACAAAATAAAAAACCCTCAACAAATAATATGTTGAGGGTTTATTCTATTTCTTAAGTATCTTTTTATACTCTTGCGGATTACGAAGGAGCCTAATAGCCTCGTGAACAGTCTTATCTTCGCTAACACTGGCCTCTATCAAACCAGCACGATAGTAGTAGCGTGTAACTATTTCTTGTTTTAGCATCTGCGAAATCTCCTCTTTAAAGGTGTAAAAGTCTTGGAAAACCTCGGCCGAGAATTTACCTTTCAGCTTATCAAAAATCTCTTTCGACTTCTCGTAATACTTCTCTTTTTTAGCTATTTCAATTACTTTTTCGATCTCTTTTTCGGTCTCTGTCTCAAAAGAAAAATCTTTCTTTTTAGCAAAAGCAACAAACTTTTCGTATTCGCTGTCGGAAATATTAAAATCAGCAGTGGCAGGAATAGTCCCGTTTTCTGCACAAAACTCTGTTACATAATCGAAAATAATATCTTGTCGCAATAACTCAACACTTAGCTTCGATAGATATTCGGGAGTAACAACAATATCGGGAGTAACCCCTCCTCCATCTTTAACAATTCTACCATTACGCGTTTTAAACTCCGAAATAAGAGAGTCTGGAATTAACCCCACGCTACCATCATCATTACGATGAGAAAAGTCGATAGCCTGAACACAACGTCCACTAGGAATATAATATTTTGCCGAAGTCACTTTAAGAATTGTATTATAACTCATTGGCATAGTTTTCTGAACAAGCCCCTTACCAAAAGTACGTTGGCCAACAATCACACCACGGTCTAAATCTTGAAATGAACCAGCCAAAATTTCAGAAGCCGAAGCTGAACTGCGACTAGTTAAAAAGACAATTGGAATTTTAGTATCGAGAGGTTTACTGATAGTTTTATACTCTTTCATAGAATCCTCGTCGCGCCCTTTTGTGTATACAATTAGCTCGTCTTTGTCGATAAACAGATTAGCAATTTCAACCGACTGGTTAAGTAATCCACCAAGATTTCCGCGAAGATCGATGACAAGCGAAGAGAAGTTATCATTCTCTTTCAAATGATTATAAGCATCAATAAATTCGTTAATTGAGTTCGATTTAAAACCCGACAGATTAATATATCCAATAGAATCGGTAAGCATATCGTAATACTGAATAGTAGGAATAGCAATTTCTTGACGGGTAACAATAAATTTAAGGTTATTCTCCTTACCATGTCTCTTAACTGTAATTTCTAAATCTGTACCAGGAGTACCTTTTAAAAGAGAACTTACATCGCTAGAGTTCTTATCTTTAGTAGAGACACCATCGATTGCAACAATAAGATCGCCAGCTTTTAATCCAGCTTTACAGGCTGGAGTATTTTCGTATGGCTCGGCAATCATAACATATTCGCCTTTCATACGGATACTAGACCCTATACCACCATATTTACCAGTAGTAATAAATTGTAAATCGGAAACTTCGTCTTCGGGAATAAATGTTGTGTATGGATCAAGATCCTCGAGCATAGCATCGATACTTTTCTTAATAAGCTTATCTGGATTAATACCATCAACATAATGCTGATTAAGATTTCGGATAACAGAAAAATATATCTCTAAGTTTTTAGAAAGTTGAAATTCATTACCAATAGTAAAAGCAAACAGAGTGCCCGAAACAATAACCAAAGCAACAACAATGAGCTTTTTACGACCTAATTTTAAAATTCTTTTTATATTCATCTGTTATAATTGTTTTTATTAATTCGATAGAACTAGATTAACTAGTTCATTACATTAACACATTACCCGCTAAAAGCAGGTAAACAAATATAGCAAATGGAATTGGATAAAAGCAGAGTATAAAACAGATTAACTGTTTTTAACCATTAACAAATAATACTTACTTAATCTTGATATTTGACTCTCTTATATCTTTAACAAGACGTGAAATGTTTGAGTCAACTGATTTTAGAATTTCATCGTAAGAAAGTATCTCTTTTGAGACATAGATAAATGCAAGATTAATCTGCATATCGGAATCGATTAATTCTTTATAAAGCAAGTGCTTATTCAGTCTATAAGCCTCTCTAAACAATCGTTTGATACGATTACGAGCAACAGCAGTTTTATGATTACGCTTAGGCACCGAAATAAGAACCTTAGCAGGAAACTTGCATTTTGGGGCATCAGCTTTTTTCCAAACAACTTTAAAAGGATAAATAAAATGCGAATTAGCTGAATCAAATAGATTTTGAATATCTGTTCTGCTACTTAATCGCTCAATCTTGGAAAAAGTAAATTGACCTGCCATATAAAAAAATAGGGGGCTAGGCCCCCTTATATTATTTAGTGCCTTTATTAATCTTAGTAATAAACTGATCTAAAGCACCAGTCATTGAAGGTGCTCCAGGCGCAGGCGCAGGAATATTAATATCTAACTTATACTCCGATATTGCCTTATGAGTTGTTGGTCCAAAACCAGCAATATATGTACTATTCTGAACAAAATTTGGGAAATTTTGGAACAGAGATTTAATACCTGATGGACTATAAAAAACTAGAATATCGTAATTTACATCGGCTAAATCCGAAAGATCGGAACTAACAGTACGATACATTATTGCGCTAGTATAGTTTACTTTAGCTTTATTCAAAGAGTTAGGAATCTCTGGTTTATGGATATCAGACAATGGCACAAGAAACTTTTCTGACTTGTGCTTAACAACGATTTCCATAAGATCGGCAAAACGGACTGCTCCAAAAAACACTTTACGCTTTCTATAAACAATATACTTCTGCAGATAAACAGCAGTAGCCTCTGATATACAGAAATACTTCATGTCATCAGGAATCGTTATTCTTAGCTCTGTTGCTAATCTAAAATAATGGTCTATGGCTGTTCTACTTGTGAAAATTACAGCGGTATGCTCTAGAATATCAATTCTAGACTGGCGGAATTCTTTTGCAGGAACACCTTCAACCTGGATGAATGGACGGAAATCAATTTTTAGATTGTGCTTCTTAGCTAAATCAAAATATGGTGACTTGTCTCCGGTCGGTTCGGGTTGCGATACTAGAATGCTCTTGATTTTCAAACCTATAATGTTTTAATTTAACTTAACTGACTCTTATTTTCGTACTACAAGTAATACAATTATTACAATGGGTAGTATTTCAAGCGCACAAAGATACAAAATCCAAAATAGACTTGAAACACCTTTATCATGGAATATTTTCAGCAATCTAAAACTATTGTATATAAAAGTGATTATCAGCAGTATAAATGACAGATAAACAAGCCATAAAAAATATCTCTCGCTAGAAAAAGAGATAGCAATAGATATCGGTAGAAAAACAACCGATAAAATTCGCAATGATAAGTTAAAGGAACTATCATGCAAATTAAAGATTGTTTTCTCTAAAGATAACGAGCCAACAAATATTTTAACAACCTTACTAAACAAAAGAAATCCAATAATACCTACAACTGAATATGGATAAAACTCAGATCCAGAAAGAATACTATCGGGAACCAAAATATTGTATAACTCTTTAGCAAAAACAGAAAATACAATTACCACAAGAACATCTAACATAGTGTTCATACGTCTAACCAAAAGGTTATTCTCATTAAACAACTTTAGAAATTCTCGGTAATTAAACTGTGCATAAAAAAGACGAGCAAAAGAACTTTTCCAGTTAAATCGAATAACAGCTAACAACAAAACAGCTGCAAGCATTAGGAAAACTGAAAAATCAAAACTATTACGCTCGTCGGAAACCATATCTTTGGAGACGATCATCTTCGAACTATTGCTAACATCTATAGTCTCGCCAATGAAAACACTCTTTCTAGTTTTTGAATTTCTCACCTCCGAAACCAGTGAATATCTATCAATATTTAACTGATCAGCAATATTATTCAACGATATTGTTAACTCAG
>JAFGOQ010000085.1 GCA_016926405.1 Bacteroidales bacterium | reverse complement strand
CTGCTTAATTTAACTCGCGAGATTAATCAAAATCGATCCGTAGATTATCTGCTCCAAAAGTTTAATGATATTCTCATTTCAGAACTTAAGATTTCTAGATTTTGTTTCTTTATGTTTGTTGGAAGTAAATGGGAATGTGTGCTTAGTCATAATTGTAAAAGAAAGCAGATTGATAATATCGATGTAGAAAACGACTTTGCCGATTTAAAAGATATTAGTATTATTAGCAGTTTATTGAAATCAGATATTGCTGACTTTAATATTGTTATCTCAATTATTCACGATGATCAGCCGCTGGGATATATTATTATAGGTGACACAAAACCTCTTGAACCTGGTGTCTCTCCAACTATTAAGCATGCTAAATATATTCAGGCTCTTGGTAATCTAATTTTTGTAGCTATAGATAATAACAGATTAATGGAAAAAACTGCCGAACAAGCTACAATTACTCGCGAGCTTGAGTTTGCTTCCGATATTCAAAATATGCTTATTCCTAGTAAAGATACACTGCCTAAAGTAGAGGGGGTAGATATTGATTTTTACTACCGTCCTCATTCGCAAGTAGGAGGCGACTACTTCGATGTAATAAAACTTCACGATAATTATATTGGTTTTTGTATTGCCGATGTTTCGGGTAAAGGCGTTCCTGCTGCTATATTAATGTCTAATTTTCAGGCAGCTTTAAGAGCTGTGTTCACTAAAGATATTACATTAAAAAAACTTATCCATAAACTTAACGATCATGTAAACCGTGTTGCTAATGGCGAAAGGTTTGTTACAATTTTTATAGGTCGATATAATATAAGCGATCATGTTTTGGAGTATGTTAATGCTGGTCATGTTCCTCCTATACTGTTTGATATTAATAGTTGCAGTTATGTCCCTTTAAAAAATGGCTGTTTAGGTTTAGGAATGAATGATGAAATTCCATTTGTTACCAAAGGTTTGGTTGAAATAAAAAGAGGATGTAAGCTAATATCGTTTACCGATGGCCTGTTTGAACAAGAATCTGATAAGGGGATTGTTACAAATACCGACCTGATAATTAATAGTATCTGTAACTGCGATTCTATTTCCAATAATATTAATGTATTGAGGCAAGAAATAGAGAAAGGAATTGAGAGTGGTAATTTTTTCGACGATGTTTCTATTCTTGCTTTAGCATTTAATTAGTTTATAATATCTGGCACAATTGACCAATAAAAATATTTCTATAAAAATTAAAATCAAAAGTGTTGTTTGTTACATTTGTTGTGACAAAATCAAAAATAATGTTCGGTAAAATTCGCGACTCCTTTGGTAAATCAATAATATATGGCTTTGGAAATCTTTTCTCAAAGTTTATAGGTTTTTTACTTCTTCCAATTATAGTTAAAGAGACAACTCTTGCCGATTATGGTGCAATTGGGCTTTTGGAGAGTACAGCAATAATTATTACAGCTCTTTTAGGTTTTGGTATTAATTCTGCTTTAGAGCGTTGGTACTGGGATAAACAATATATTGATAAGCAAAAGTCAATGTTTTTTACAGTAATGATGTTCACTCTGTTTATCTCGGCTTTTATTCTGTTTTTTGGATTTACTTTTCTTAAATCAATAACTCTATTAGTACTCGATAAAGAGCAGTATCAATATGCTTTCGCATTAACTCTATTCGGTGTTGTATTTGATTTAATATCTCATAATTCTGGTTCTCTGGTTCGTTTAAAAGAGAAATCAATTCTCTTTACTAAGGCCAATATTGTCCGATTTACAGTTACTCTTATCTTTACTTTAGTTCTTCTATTAGGTTTTAATCGGGGTATTGATGGTGTTTTTGAAGCAAAACTAATAGCCTCTATTGCATATTTTGCTGTTTTTATCCCTATTACTTTTAAAAATATTACCCCGGTTTTCGAAAAGACAATTTTGTGGGAGATGATAATGTTTCGCCTACCATTGCTTATCTCAACAGCCTCTTTGCAAATTCTTAATTTTGCCGATAGGTATATGATTAAGTTTATTACTAATATTGAGGATTCGGGACTTTATTCCTATGCTTTTAAAATTGGCAACACTCTTAAAATTGTAATTGTTACTTCTATCTGGATGTCTGTTGTTCCTATTATTTATAAGATGATGGAGACTCCCGAGGGAAAAAGGTATCAGCAAAAAATGATGACTTACATTGCATTTGTTGTTGTTATGTTTGGTGTCTCAATGAGTCTGTTTTCCAAAGAGATTATTACTCTTATGTCATTAAAAAATCCTGAATATTGGGAGTCGTGGGTTATTATACCTATAACTACTTTTGCAATATATTTTGGTGTCTTTAAAGACTTAACAATTATGGGACTTAATATTGCTAAAAAGACTGGTGTAATTGCCCTTTCGTCGGTGTTAGCTTCTGTGTTGAATGTTATTCTAAACTTTATTTTTATTAAATATATGGGATATGTTGGAGCGGCTTGGGCAACAGTTATTTCGCAAGTGTTTATGCTGTTTATGGTTTATGTTTCAGCCAATAAGCACTATCCAGTAAATTACGAAATACGCAAAATTGCTGTTCTACTTCTTCTTGCTGGTGGGGTAGTATTCTTTGGTAATATGATTAATGGTGTTGATATCTTGTTGCGCGCGCCTTTGAAAATACTTATGGTTATTGCATTTCCTTTTGTTTTATATCCTCTTGGGTTTTACGATAAAACAGAAATTGATTGGATTGTTAAACTGTGGAAAAAATGGAAAAATCCAAAGAATTTTATGAGCAACATTAAGGAATTAATTAAAGGTGTTGGCCATCAACAATAAGTAGAGACAAGGCATGCCTT
>JAFGOQ010000084.1 GCA_016926405.1 Bacteroidales bacterium | reverse complement strand
TGAAGCTTTTTAAGAAGGAAATAGGTAAACAACCCATGAGACTTCTCTTTGTAGGGCAACGAACTCTGAATATTACTGCTTGCAGTAAAAACAGCACAATTACCCATAATAACTTCGTCGTTGGCTTTAACTTTAACACCACGAGCAGCTAACAACCCCTTATTTCTAGATCCGCCCGAAAAACAAGCATCAAGAAAAACAAGTACTTTTACTGAAGGAAATTCATTGAGCTTAGTATACATCCACGATAATTTCACACCATCGGTAATGTTCTGACTAGATACATCAACAGGTAAAATATACGACTCCTTAGTAGCCTCGTGAGGAATTCCATGCCCAGCATAATAGACAAAAACCTCTGACTTACCCTTTGTGTACAACATTATTTTAGCAAGTTTATTAATCTCGCGTTTCATTTGCGTAGCTGTAGCATTTTCGAGTAGAAAAACATTTTCGTCGGGCACTCCTAATGTTTTTCTACAATATTGAGCAAAAATACGAGCATCGTTTATAGCAAAATCAACATTTGACTCAGAAGTAAGACCTGTTTGAAACGACGAATAATCTTCGTTGCCAATTACTAAAGCATATCGGTATTGGCTAGTAGCAACTCCTACTGGAATTCGGTTATCAACATCGCTAGAAACAATCTGCGAATCTTCTGCAACAATATTTTTAACAACTTCTTCTTCAACAGTCTGAACATTATTAACAACTGGAGGATTATTTTTAGCCACAATTTGTGGATTAATTAAAGCAGCTCTGCCGTCTAAAACACCTATGGTTATTTGCGAAACGCCAATAACACAATCAACACTTAAAAATTTATTATTTGATAAGTCGTTTACAAAATTAGGAGAAGACGAAGGAACACCAATATTATTGCGGCTACGCCAACTATAGTACCAATCCTGGCCATCGAATTTTGGACAAATATTGCTTTGAATAATAGACGAGTTAATATTAATACACTTATTGTACTCCTCGAAAGCTAAACGATTCCCCCAGATAATCGATCGCTCAATAACAAGTGGTTTAGAAGTATTTACAACAAAAGCAACTCCCCTGTTATTAATAATATTTGAATTATAAACTGTAGCAAAACAATTTTCAAGACGCACCCCGAATCTACTATTATTATCAATTACCGAATTGGACAGTTTAAGATCGCTTTTTCCAACAACAAAAATCCCTGTCGAACGATTTTTAGAGACAACACAACCATTAAAATTTAATATTGAATTATCGGCCCACACTCCTTTACCCCTACTTTCGGTTATTTCGGTACTAATAAAAATAAGTGCAGAATTTAACGATTTAACATTAGACAAATCGTTTCCTCCACCACTAATTTTACAATTTTCAAACCTGCTATTTTTGCTGTTTTTAAGAAATATTGTTCCCCAATAGCCGTAACTATTATCACGATCAAAAACAACAGGTTTGTTAGGCGCTCCGTTAACCTCAATATCACCATATACAAAAATGGAGGCCTCTTTTCCTTTTACGCTATTCATAACAATTTTAACACCGGGCTCAATAACAAGCTTTTTTCCTTTTTGTACTATAACAGTTCCCGAAATATTATATGGCGATCCCGATTCGGTCCACACTCCACTTACTTTATCTCCTTTACGGAAATAGGTTTGTGAAAAAACAGAGACACAACTTATTGAAAGCAATAGAACTAAGGAAAATAGAGAGTTTACAAATTTCATAATTTAAATTTTATCTTTTTAGAATAAAGGTTTTTACAATTACAGTTCTTTTATCGGGCGATATTTTCGCAATCCATTTATAAATATTATTAAAGCTAACATCATTTTCTATCCAAGCAATATTCTCTTTGGAGTAGACAAAAATCAGGTGATTCACCTCATCCAATGCGTCAGTATCAAAATCAAACACATAACCAGGTTTAAACGCCATATTCACAGGAAAAGAGACTTTTTCTCCTTGCAAAAAAAGTCTATTATTATTGTCGCTAATAGCTGGATTATCGGAAAAATAGTAGGGATAAAGAAGAAAGGCTGTTGCATCGTTAACAGAAAAAATTTTCAGATATCCATCTTTTGAAGGAACAAAATCAAAATTCATCACTTCGTCTTTATAATACACTTCTTTAACACCCTCTATTAGCGCATAAAAAGAGTCATCTTTACGTTGTGAATATTTGTATACAGTAACGTCAACATCCACTTCAATAATCATGTTATTGTTAGAATCAAAGGTTCGAGTTTCTGGATAAACAGAATCAATTACCACATCGGCATTTGATTCAATTTTAGAGATCTCAGACAAATGCTGAATCAAATCCGATCCGGTACTCTCCTGCTCAACAAGAACAGACATTGACTCTATACTTTCCGAAACAGAAGCCTTTTGAAGAGCCTTCATTTTGGCATTTTTAATAGCTTCAGACAAAGCCTGCTTTGGTGTTAAATCTCGTGAAACAGAAACTCCTTTTACAGAAAGACTCTCAATTGACTTACTATTAGAGTCTCTAACAGGATAAGATTGTTCTTGCAAATCTTTACTATTACTTTCGGTTCTCTTGTGCAGTTGTCGGTTTCTTAAAACAGAATTACATTCAAAATCAACAATACTTTTATCGGTCTCAATAACAACATTTACAGTATAACTTCCATCGCCATTATTAACTAATTCCGAATCAATAATTTTAATTCCACAAACGCTTGACGATAATATTGTATTAATAGTACTAGTGATTTCAGATGCCTGCAAACTATTATTTTCCTGACCCGAAAAACTTTTAAAGCTACTTTTTAGATTAACCTCAATTTGCGCAGCCATTTCAAGTTTAGCATTATGCAAAGCTATACTTTTTGCCTTATCCTTATCGTTACTTTTTGCCGATGCAAAAGATCGATAGTAAAACTGATCACTTCTATATTCTGGCTTTTGAAATTCCGAATCAACTAATGTCTCTTGACTATCTTGCCCATAAATAGAACAATACCCGAAACATAAGGCAAGGGCCACCAATACTCTAACTTGTTTTTTCACAAATATTTATATTTTTCAGTTAGATAAAAGTACGACATTTTCACAAAAAAAAAATTAATCCCATTCAATAATAAAAAGGGTTAATCCTTTAAAAAAATCATATAAACACCAAATATCCCAAAAATTAGTAGATTTGCCACAACTTTATAAAAGTAAATCATGCGCTATACAATTATAAAAACCATTTTCGTCTCAATGTTACTATGTTTTGCTTCCATTGCTTTTTCGCAAGAGCAAAATTTGCAGACAATTATTCTGAAAAATGGAAAGGAGATTACAGGAACTATTCTAGAGTCGAAAAACAATAAAATTGTCAAAATCAGAACTTCTTCTACCATCTTACAAATAAAGACAAAGACTATAGATAGAATAATAGACTCAAAGCAAACAGTTACAACACCATTAGAAACACCTAAAGAATTTAAACAACGGGGTTTTTTCATTATGCTTGAGGGCGGAGTAACAAATATTATTGACTCGTACGAAGAAGATATTTACGCCTACGATGAAATTTACTCAACCGATATTTCCGAATACACCCAAAAAGACAACTACGAGTTTAACATTGTAGCAGGTTATAAGTTTAAGCCCTATTTTACCATGGGGTTTTCAACAGGTTTAGAACATATTAATGGCGAAAACCTTATTCCTATTAGCCTTTATTTACGATCGGAATTATTAAAAACTCGTCTTTCGCCGTTTATCGACATGCGCTTTGGTGCTATTTTAGGAATGTCAGACATTATTGATTTCGGAACAGGTATCAGCGGTGGTGTAGGTTTAAAAATAAATATTTCAAAAAACACTGCTTTAAATATTTCTGGGGGATTAAAATTTGCTAATCTGTGGACAGAAATTAACACTCCGTTAAATACAATAGACGACAACGATTTTCTTTTAGAAGATAATGGATACGCCAACCCTACATTTATAGCTTTTAGCAACTATTTGCGCTTAGGTATTAATTTTTAACAATTAAATCTCTTCTTTTATTTCAAAAAGAAGAAAAAAAAGTTTTTTACCCTAACTTTGCCTCCGATTTTACTAGAAAAAGAGTTTTGTTATGGATATAAAGCCTAAAAAAAGATTACACAAGCCTGAGTGGTTAAAAATTCAACTTCCCGAAGGCGACGATTTTCAGTACGTTAACAATATTGTTAAAAAACACAATCTACATACCATTTGCTCAAGCGGACGTTGTCCAAACATGGGCGAATGTTGGGCTAATAAAACTGCCACATTCATGATTCTGGGTGATATCTGCACACGCTCGTGCCGATTCTGTAATGTAAAAACAGGACGTCCAAATCCTCTCGATCCAAAAGAGGCCGATAACTTAGCCGAGTCAATTAAAATAATGGGACTTCATCATGCTGTTATAACGTCTGTTGATCGCGACGACCTTGACGACAAAGGAGCTACAGCGTGGGCCGAAGCTATTACCAAAATAAAAGAGGTTAATCCTGAAACAACTATCGAAGTTCTAATACCCGACTTCGACGCAATTCCTGAACTTATTAACAAAGTTATTGAGGCCAAACCAGAAGTTGTTTCGCATAATATGGAGACTGTTCGTCGTTTAACTCCCGACGTTCGTAGCCGTGCAAAATACGATACAAGTTTACAAGTTATTAAACATTTATCGGATAACGGTGTTACTGCCAAATCGGGAATAATGCTAGGTTTGGGAGAAACAGAAGAGGAAATTTACCAAGTAATGGACGATTTATTAGCTGTAGGGTGTAAAATTCTTACAATTGGACAATACTTACAACCAACACATAAACATTTAATTGTTAAAGAATATATTACTCCAGAGGTTTTCGAAAAATATAAACAAGTTGGATTACAAAAAGGATTCAAATTTGTTGAAAGCAGCCCGCTTGTACGCTCGTCGTACCATGCAGAGAAACATGTAAAAGCTTAATATTACCTTTTCAACGCTACGCTAAATTGTTACACAAACAATAATAGAGTAGCGTTGAAAAAAACTAAAACCAACTAAAGTCATGATAAAATATACAGATTGGGGAAAAATTGGATATCAAGAAGCTTGGGACAAACAAGAAGTTGAGTTTAACCAGCACCTTGCAAAAAAAGCAATAAAGGAGACTTACTCGGAACCAACAGGACGATTTGTTATTTGCGAGCATCCTCATGTTTACACCCTTGGGAAAAGTGGTAACTCGGCAAACATGCTTTTAAACGACGAACTTCTTAAAAAAATCGATGCAACCTATGTTAAAACAAACCGCGGTGGCGATATAACTTATCATGGTCCTGGCCAAATTGTTGGTTATCCAATTATCGATTTAGAGAGCCTTAATCTGCAGCTTAAAGAGTACATAAGCAAACTAGAAGATGTAATAATTGATACAATTGCCGATTACGGATTAAAAGGCGAGCGTTTAGACGGTGCTACTGGCGTATGGTTAGATCCTGCAAACCCTATTAAAGCACGAAAAATTTGTGCAATTGGGGTTAAGGCTAGCAGGTATGTAACAATGCACGGATTTGCTCTTAACGTAAATACAAATCTCGATTATTTTACATACATAAATCCTTGTGGCTTTGTCGACAAAGGAGTTACATCGCTTAAAAAAGAACTTAATAGCGAAATTGATATTAACGAAGTGAAAAGCAAAATTTTTACAAATTTCGAAAAGCAGTTTAATATTAAACTTCAACCATCAGATATCTAATCTTTTAAAAAATAATGTTAAAATATTTTCTACTAGCATAACGTACATAGTTAATCTTTTATTAGATTTGAAGATTAAACAGCCCTGAGGAAAACAAAGAGATGGAAAAAAGGTGGAAAATAAAAGAAAATGGATCTGAAGAGGAGATAGAAAATCTATTTTACGATTTAAAACTTGCTCATGAAGCTAAAAAAGCTACTCTGCCAAAAGACTCAAAACCATTAGGCGAGTATACCATTTCTAGAGCATTACTTAACCTTCTTGTTCAACGTAATATTAAAACTATTGAACAATCGAAGGCTTTTTTCCGACCAAAATTAGAGGATCTACACGATCCTTTTTTGATGAAAGATATGGACTTGGCTGTTGAAAGAATTGACAAGGCTATACGTTTTAAAGAAAATATTCTTGTTTACGGCGATTACGATGTTGACGGAACTACATCGGTTGCAATGATGTACACTTTCTTAAAAACATTCACAAAGCACGTTAACTATTACATTCCCGACAGATACAACGAAGGTTATGGAATATCAACTCAGGGAATTGATTATGCCGCCGAAAAAAAATGCACGCTAATTGTAGCTCTCGATTGCGGTATTAAAGCTGTTGATAAAATTAAATATGCAAATAGTAAGAATATCGATTTTATTATTTGCGATCATCACCTTGCTGGCGATAAAATACCCGACGCAGTAGCTGTTTTAGACCCCAAACGCGAAGATTGTAATTATCCTTTCGATCAGCTATCGGGATGTGGTGTGGGATTTAAACTAATTCAAGCCTATTGTAAACGCAAGCGAATTCCTTTTTACGAAATAACTCCATACCTAGATCTTGTTGCTGTTAGTATTGCTTCGGACATTGTTCCAATAATTGACGAAAACAGAATTCTGGCCAAATTTGGATTAGAACAACTTAATAACAATCCTCGAATAGGACTAAAATCGATAATAAAAACAGCTGGTTTAGAGGGTAAACCTATTGCCATTGACGATATTGTATTTAAAATAGGACCTCGAATTAATGCTGCAGGCCGTATGGATACTGCTTCGGAAGCTGTCGACTTGTTAATATCTAACATTGAAAAAGAGGCTAGTTTTTTAAGCTCCGAGATAAACGATGTTAACGATAAGCGTAAAGATGTAGATAGACAAATTACTAAAGAGGCTATTGAGGTTATTTTAAACGATAAAAAACTTCAAGAGAAATCGTCGATTGTGCTTTACAACCCCGATTGGCACAAAGGTGTTGTTGGTATTGTTGCTTCGCGATTAGTTGAGTCGCAATATAAACCAACAATAATTTTAACACACTCAAATGGTTTTGCTACCGGATCGGCACGTTCGGTTTCGGGTTTCGATTTATATCAGGCAATTGAAAGCTGTAGCGATATTCTTGAGAATTTTGGAGGACACATGTATGCTGCAGGATTAACCCTTAAAGAGGAAAAAATACCTGAGTTTACAGAGCGTTTCGAAAAATATGTGGCCGAAAATATTTCGTACGATCAAAAAACTCCTGAAATAGATATTGACACAGAGATTGACTTAAACGAAATAGATGCAAAATTTTGGCGCATTTTAAAACGCTTCGAGCCTTTTGGCCCAGGTAATATGAACCCTGTATTTATTTCTAAAAATGTTGTTGATTACGGTGAAGCACGAAAAGTTGGTGCCAACGGAGAACATCTTAAACTCGATTTAATTCAAGAAACAGGACCAATGTCGGGAATACCTGCTATTGGTTTTGGGTTGGGTTCGTTTTACGACCAAATAAAAGATGGTCAGACAACTTTTGATGCTTGTTATAATATTAACGAAAATAACTTCCGCGGTTTTGTAACTATTCAGTTACGCATAAAAGACTTAAAAATTAAAGAAGTTGACGAGGATAAATATTATTAATTGCGCTAGTAAAAAATAGCTCAACAATATATTTATTGTACTCTCTTGTTACGTTTTATTGTTTTTCGTAGAGAATTACATTTAAAACATTTTTTTCGGAACTATACCAGACAAAATTTTCTTCAAAACGCAGTTTTAGAGCTATGCTAAGTTGTGCAAACCTTCAAAACGCAGTTTTAGAGGTATGCCAGACTAAATTTTCTTCAAAACGCAGTTTTGGAGCTATGCTAAGTTGTGCAAACCTTCAAAACGCAGTTTTGGAACTATGCC
>JAFGOQ010000083.1 GCA_016926405.1 Bacteroidales bacterium | reverse complement strand
TGCCACACGAGAGGACTCGTGCGGCAGCGTAAAAGACAAAAAATGAAAAAACTATCAACTATAACCATCATCCTATTACTAAGCCTAACAGTACAGGCACAAAAAAAAATGTTGCCGTCGGAATATATCCAATGGATGAATAACCCCGCTAATGGTATGGTGCAAGATAGTACGGTAGGCAATTATACGTTTAGCTTGATATATCGTCCGACGGAGATGCTATTGTTGAAAGAACTCAAGAAACAAGACAAGTTAACAAAGAAAACATACAAGCAATTAAAAAAAGAATATACAGGGGTGCAATATTTTAATTTTCGTATAAAACCCTTGGATGTACTGGTAATAGCGGGAGTAAGTACTGCTTTGAATGAAAAATCGGTTGTGGAGCAAAACATTCTTTATTTCTCTTTCGATATGCAACACGATCTAAAATTAGTAGAAGGAGGAGATACGTTAAGATGTAAATCGTTTACATACGAACGTACCTTTGATTATGCTCCATATTACAGCTTTTTAGCTGTTTTTGAAGACAAACAGTTGAAGAAGCCAACAGCTAAAACAATTGTTTATCAAGATAAAATCTTAGGAACGGGAACCGTTGCTTTAACCATACCCGAAGCTAAGCTTCGAGAAAAACCGAGATTGAAAATAAATATAAAATAATTTATAAAAAAAAACGCATGTTAGAGAAAATTAGAAAAAGTAAATACAGCAAGTTCTTTGTTTGCTTACTATCAGTCTTATTTATGTCTGATGTTTTTATTCCCAATCAGGCTTTTGCCCTTACCGGAGGTCCGCAACAACCTGAAGTGACCGGTTTTACACCTATCGAGATGAATAATATGGTAGATCCTTTTACAGGAGACCTAACCTATAATATTCCTTTGTTTGATGTAGGTGGATATCCAATAAATTTGGTATATAATTCCGGAGTATCCATGGATCAGGAAGCCAGTTGGGTAGGTTTGGGTTGGAGTTTGAATCCGGGTGTTCTTAACCGAAATATGCGTGGTATACCCGATGAGTTTGATTATCCTGATAAAGTGGAAAAACACTACAATGTAAAAAGCAATAAAACCTATGGGGGAACATTAGATGTTGAGCTAGAGTTGCTTGGGTCAGATTTTATTGACTTGGGGATCGATTTTGGAATAGGTATTTCTTACAATAACTACACAAAATGGGCTACGGAATTGACGGTAAGTCCTTCTCTTTCAATTGGGAAAGAAGGAAGTGTAGGTGTTAATGCTGGAGTTGGTCTTGCGGCTAATTCTGAAACAGGTTTAGATATTACTCCTTCTTTAGGGGTGTCTCAAATGCTCAAAGGAGATAGTAAGATTGTAAGTGATCAAACAGGAAGGATTGGTTTATCTGCCGGTTTATCTTACAACTCTCGAACAGGGTTAAAGGCATTAAATATAAATACAGCCTATTCTCAAAGCTCTTCAAAAATACTACCAAGAGGTGATAAACCAAAAAGAGTTTCTCTTGGTGGAGGTTTAAGTCAAGGTCTTGGAGGTATGTCGTATACCTTTGCTTCTCCTACCTATACCCCTAAAATTAGCATGCCAATGTCTAATATTAGTTTAACACTTGGCGGAACCTTGGGAACTGATGCTTATACACTTCACCCGGGGGCAGGATTAGAAGGTTATTTTAGTTCTACTTATATTCAAGATACGATTAGAATAAGTCCAGCCTATGGGTATATGAATCTTCAAAATAATTATTTTCAAACCGATGGAAACGTGCTCTTAGACTTTAACAGAGAAAAAGATGGTAATTTTGTGGGTAATATCCCGAATCTACCACTTGCCAATTTAACTTACGATATTTTTACAATAAACGCACAGGGAGTCGGAGGTTCGTACCGTCCATCAAGAAGTGATGTAGGTTATACATATGATAATGAGATGAGCAGTAATCCAGGGGATAATGTTGATGTAGGGGTTGAAATTGGAGCCGGAGGTCTTGTACACACAGGTTTCAATACACAAGTAACAAATGTTCGTAGTAGATCTGGTAGATGGAATCCGTACCAAGGCTATCATCCCTTACTTTATTTAATGTTTAAAGGTAAAAATGGTCAAGCACCTTTTGGTTTAGATGGAGATCAAGCTACTAAAGAGTTGTATGAATCATTTTACTTCAGAAAGATAGGTGAGAAAACAGTAGAGAGCGACCCGCTTTTTTATAACAATATTATAAAAGGAGATACGAAAGTGCATATCCCCGTAAAAAATGGAAAAATTTACTTAGATAAAAATGATCCTTGGCTTTCTCCTACTTGTAAAAATTACCGTCAACAAAGAAGTAAAAGGACACAAGAATTAGCTATTCTTAATGGTGAAAAAGCAAGTTCTTTTGGTGTTGAGAAGAAAATTTTTAGTTATGCTGAGCGAGTATTTGATTTTGATGCAGTATCAGGTTCATTTGAGTCGTCAGATCCTATAGAGAGAGTAGATCCTTGGATAAGGAAATCTCATCACCCTTCAGAAATTATTACGTATACAACAGATGGTTTAAGATATGTTTTTGGTATTCCTGCTTATAATAATGTAGAAAAAAACGTAACATTTGCTACCAATGGAACCGGAGCCGATTGTACTAACGGTTTAATTAAATATACGAATGGTATAGATAATTCAACAAATAACACACAAGGTAATGACAATTTTTACGACAGGACGCATAATCCTGCTTATGCACATTCGTATTTATTAACAGAAATATTATCATCAGATTATTTAGATTCAGATGGTATTGATGGACCTTCTATACAAGATTTAGGCAGTTATACAAAATTTAATTATTCTCGTGTAGATCCGAGTTATAAATGGCGTATGCCTTATGAAGATGCCAATTACGACCCCGGTTTAAAATCCTTGTCGGGAGAGATGGGTGATGATAAAGCATCTTATGTATATGGTGAAAAAGAATTGTGGTATATGCATTCTATTGAAACAAAAACACAGGTCGCACAGTTCTATATAAACAGTCGAGAAGATGGTTATGGTGTTAAAGGAGAACAAGGTGGAAGAGACGATGGAAAATCTATATCAAAACAATTAGACTCTATTCAGATATATTCTATTTATGATAAAATTAAAAATGGCGATAAAGCTGTTCCTATAAAGACTGTACATTTTGTATATAGTAACGAATTATGTAATGGAATTTCTAATAATAAAAATAACCATGGTAAGCTAACGTTGAAAGAGGTATATTTTACATATGGAAATTCTAAAAAAGGAATATTTAATAAGTATGTGTTTAATTATGGGGAGAGGCGTGATAAAAATGGCAACTTGATTGCTATTCCAATAAATCCTGATTATAACCTGAAGGGTTACGATAGATGGGGTAATTATAAACCTAATAATGTAACAGCTTGTGATAAGAATACAGAAGTACCTACTTATGAATACCCTTATACTCCACAAGATAAATTAGTGTTTGGTGATACCTATTTTGATAATAGCGGTTTTCATACTAATGATTTGGCAGATGTTTACGCTACCGCATGGAACTTAACCAGTATTGAGTTGCCATCGGGAGGAAAAATAAATATCGATTACGAGTCGGACGATTACGCTTATGTGCAAAACAAACGTGCTATGCGTATGTTTAATGTTATTGGGTGTGGTGCTACCGGTGATGCTAACGGTTTAGCAACAGCTTTAAATACTAATGCTGATGGATCAAAATCACTAGGAAATTATTTCTTTATTAAGCTTGAAAAACCATATCCAGCTCAATCGGAAGCTATAAATAAATACCTTTTCTACAAAGATTATTTAGAAGATATGGTTACCGAAGGAAAGGATATGTATTTTAGATTCAGTACAGACTTTCCGGGCCCTAGTGGAGTGAATTATGAATATGTGCCTGGTTATGCAAGAATAAGAAACAGTGATTATGGGGTTGTTCCTGATGGTACGTATGCATATATAGCTCTTGAAAACCCAATTAGCAAAGGAATTCCGTACAATGTAGTTAGTTTTACAGGTTATAATTTTGCTAAGTTGCACTTGCCTAAATTAGCTTATAATCAGGCAGATCCGGAGGGTGAAGGAATTTCTCAGATCATTGAAAGTATGGCTAATTCTCTTGAACAAATTACGTCATTTTCAGATAATTTTTATGGAAAAATTGCAGAAAGAAATTTCTGTGCCAATTTTCTACCTGCAAAATCATATATTCGTTTATATGAGCCTGATAAAATTAAGAAAGGAGGTGGTTTACGTGTGAAAAGAGTAACCATTAGTGATGAGTGGGCTAATATGACAACTAGTAACTTATACGATAATGCGCTTTACGGACAAGAATACGACTATACAACAGAAGAAGAAGGTAAAGTGATAAGTAGTGGTGTTGCAGCTTATGAACCTATGCCGGGTAATGATGAAAACCCGTTTAGAACTCCTGTAAGTTATAGTGTAAAATATAAGTGGGCTCCTAGTGAGGATTATTATATGGAAACACCTTTTGGGGAAACTTTTTTTCCAAGTCCGGTAGTAGGTTACAGCAAGGTAACAGTGAAAAATTTAAAATACAATAATGTAAAAACGAATGCTACAGGAAAAATAGTACATGAATTCTATACTGCCAGAGATTTCCCTACTCTTACAGATCAATCAACCATTGACACATATACATCACCTAAACCCAAATGGTCAATTTTCGGAAATAATAACATAAAAGATCATACCCTAGCTAGTCAGGCTTATCTAGTTGAGTTGAATGATATGCACGGTAAACAAAAGGCACAATGGATTTATCCGGAAGATTTAAAAGAAGGCGTCACTTTAGAACCTGATGAAGTAAGAACAGCCCTTTCTCCTATATCGGGTGTTGAGTATTTTTTTAAGAAGTCGAATATTTCAAAATTAGACAATCAAGTTGATGTAATATCACCATCAGGTGAAATCACAACAAAGAACGTAGGTATTGATTATGACCTAGCGATAGATATGCGTGAGTCGTTTACTAGCTGTTCCAATATTGGAACAAGTTTTAACGGAGAAGGATTTATGGCATCTATCATTCCTCTGTATATCCCCACTATTTTTATATCGAATAATAATAGTGAGACTATGTTTAGATCGGTGGTTACAACAAAGGTTATTAACCGTACTGGTTTACTGGATAGAACCGTAGCATGGGATAATGGCTCTAGTGTAGAAACAAAGAACTTATTGTTTGATAGTGAGACTGGTGAGGTTTTATTAACAGAAGTAAGTAATCAGTATGTTTCGGATGAATCGAAAGTAAAAGATAAGCTATATTCGTTTACCTATCCCGCACACTGGGGTTATGATTTAATGGGTCCTGTTTCAAAAACTATTAAAGCAGAATTACCGTCTACCAGTTCTTTGTTTAGAAGAGGAGATATGGTACAGTCCGGAGATAAAATAGCTTGGATCACTGAAGTAAAACCGGGAAATGTTCCTGCTGCTGTAGATTACGAAGGAAAATCTGTTAGTTTTAATACAACAGATGTATTAACCATAGTGAAGACGGGAAGAAAAAATCAGCAGTCGCAACCGATAGGAACCGTTGTAACTAATAAAAATCCAATCTCGTATATTAATGGGCACAAAACACTAGCCTTTGATGGTAAGATATTAAATGCATCTGCTATTGAGTATACAGATACTGCCAGAGTAGCTAAAGATTGTCTTTTTACAGATGAGAATGATTATCTAACAGGTTTCTTAGGTAATTGGCGTCCAAAGCGTTCATATGCTTATCTGTCTAATAGAACACAAACAACCACTAATAATAATACAGATATCAGAAGAGATGGATATTATACCGATTTTACGCCATTTTGGAAAAGTCCAATTGTACCATCAGGAGAGTGGAGTATAGATAAAAAAGATTGGACTTTTACATCTGAAGTGACTATCTATAACTCTAATGGGGGAGAGTTGGAGAATAAAGATGCATTGGGTATATATTCCTCTGCTTCTTTTGGATATAATTATACACTTCCTATTTCAGTAGCAGGCAATGCTCAGTATCGGGAAAACGGATTTGAAGGATTCGAAGATTATAATTTTGGTTCTTCAGTAGAAAGACATTTTAACTTTGTTAGTGAAGATAAAGTAGATAATGTTACTAATCAGGAATCACATTCCGGTAGATATAGTATTAAACTAGCTCCTGGAGAAACAACAATTATTGATAAACCTCTTGTTGAATGTGATAAATAAGAAAAATATAATAAAGTAATAATTTAGAATGATACATCTAGGTAATAAGAATAGAATCTCACATAACAATACACATATGACTACAAGTAATTCTAATAAAAGTTCACGTATTTTTATTAAAGTATTGTTTCCGGTATTATTTTTTGTGTTTGGAGTGCATATCCAAGCGCAAGATTTAATATTTGGACAATCAGATATTATCAATTATGATAATGCGGCGGAAGCAAGTGTTTTAAAAGAGGATATATCTAAAGGAATAAAGATCGAACAGATAGGTACTCAAGGAGTTATAGGCTCTCCTAGTTATATTCAATTGAATAATAGTAATACTTCTCCGGTTTTAAATAACACTTCTAATGATGCACTTACTATTTCTTGTACTAGTACAGATATTGACCATGTAATAGTGACATATGCAGCAAACTCAGGGAGTACACAACCTTATGTTGGTTATTCGAATATAATAAGTTCAATGGGATCAACCAGTGTTAATATTACTTCATGTATACAAGCTGATCCTGTAGGAGTTACACAAACTGAAGTTACATATGCTTGTCCTAATAATACAAGATTCTTTTTAATGGTAAGGAACAAGGCCTGTGCTCCAAATACGGCTAATTCTACTACGGTAAGAATTTCTAATATACAAGTATTTTTAAAATCACCCACTTGTACTACACCAACAACACAAGTAGGTGCTGTTTTATTTTCGGGAGTAAGAGATACACAGATGGCAGTTAATCTATCATCGTATGGAAGTGGAGATCATATTTTACTTGTAGCAAAGAGTGGTTCAGCTGTAGATGCGAACCCCATAGATGGTACAAGTTATACAGCTAATGCCTCTTTTGGAACAGGTACTGAAATAGGAACAGGTAATTATGTGGTTTATTCAGGACCATTAAGTGGATTACCTATTACAGTTACAGGCTTAAGTCCGGTAACTAGTTACCATTTTGCAGCTTATGCATATAATACTTGTAGTGGATCACCTCGATATAAAACAGATGATAAAAGCATAAACAGTCAAACAACAACGGCAGCTGTTCCAAAAATTAATATTGCTTATTATGGGACTTCTAACACAGCTTTATATAACTATCTAAATAGTGTTGCTGATTTTAATGTAACGATAGTGACATCTGCAAATCTAGGAACCAGTAAGTCATCTATTGAGAGTTATTTGATAGCCAATAATTACGATGTATTGTTTATCAGCGAAGAGTTTGAGAGTACCAATGCAACAACAGTAGCTTGTGAAGGCTTGAATTTTCCGGTAGTAAATGGGAAACAGTTTGCCTATAAGTCTGAAGTTTGGAACTGGGCAACAGCATCCAATGGATCATCCAAT
>JAFGOQ010000082.1 GCA_016926405.1 Bacteroidales bacterium | reverse complement strand
CTCGTTTATAGAAACGACGATTCGTTATTAACCAGAGAAATATTAATGTTTGCTTCGGAAAATAATGTTAATTTATTTTCGTGGAGCACAAAAAATGAAGATTCTAATATTTTTGTTTCGGCAATTGCAAGGGGCAAAAATAAAACTCATATAACTTATAATTATAATGAAAACAATTTTTCGTTTTCAATTCCTTTTACCGATGAAGCATCAATAGAAAATGCACTTCACTGCATTGCTATAATAACTATGCTGGGGTTCGATTGCAGTAATTACTTTAACGAGTTTTCTGCTTTGAAACCAGTTGCAATGCGTATGGAATTGAAAAATGGAATTAATAATTGTTTAATAATTAACGATTCGTATAACTCCGACATAAATTCGCTTGAGATAGCCTTAGATTTTCTTGTTCAACAAAAGCGAAATCTTCGTCGAACCCTTATTTTATCGGATATAGAGCAGGTTAAATTGTCGGGCAAGGAGCTGTATAGTAAGGTTGCCGCAATAATTAAGAAGTATAAGATTGAAAAACTAATTGCTATTGGTTCAAAAATATCAGCTTACTCTAATTTGTTTGACTGCGATGTAAATACATACGTGTCTACCGATTCTTTTTTGAATCAGTATCCGTTTGGTCTTTTTAAATCCGATGCTATTTTAATAAAGGGAGCAAGAACATTTGAGTTCGAAAAGATATCTCGAAAGCTCGAACAAAAGACACATCAAACTTGCTTAGAGGTAAACCTTACTGCTATGATGGAAAATCTTAACTATTTTAAGTCGAAGATTTCTAAAAAGACCAAGGTTATGGCTATGGTTAAGGCTTTTTCGTATGGTAGCGGTTCGTTAGAGTTGGCTTCGGTGTTGCAATATAATAATGTCGATTACCTTGCTGTGGCAATTGTTGACGAAGGCATCGAACTTCGTAAAGGTGGAATTTCGTTGCCTATTATGGTTATGAATCCAGAACCTTCGGGTTTAGATGCTATGGTTGAGTTCGATTTAGAACCTGAGGTTTTTAATATATCTGGTTTGCAGAATTTTGTTAATGTGGCAAAGCGTCACGGAATAGATAATATTCCTGTGCATATTAAGCTTGATACAGGAATGCATAGACTTGGATTCGAAACTCATCAGATTGATGAATTGACATTGTTCTTAAGCCAAAATAGCGAGGTTAAGATAAAATCGGTATTTACACATTTAGTTGGTACCGACGAGTCATGTCACGACGATTTTACTCTTCAGCAAATTGATAAGTTTAAAACTATGGTCGATTCTATACGACCATATACCGATAACAATTTTATTTGTCATGTTTTAAACTCGGCAGGTATCGACCGTTTTTCACAGTTTCAATTCGATATGGTTAGGCTTGGTATTGGGCTTTATGGAGGTGTGAAAGTTACCGATAAAGATCTTAGAGTAGTTAGTACTTTAAAAACATATATCTCTCAAATAAGAAACGTTTCGCAAACCGAAACTGTTGGTTATTCCAGAAAAGGTAAGCTTATAAAACAATCAAAAATTGCTACTATTCCTATTGGCTATGCCGATGGTTTGAATAGAAAATTAGGAAACGGCAACCTTTCGCTTTTGGTTAACGGAGAGTTGGCTCCAATAGTTGGTAATATTTGTATGGATATGTGTATGATTGATGTTACTGGCATAAATGTTTCGGAAGGCGATCAGGTAATTGTTTTTGGAGAGAAACCCACAATTTTCGATTTGGCCGATATTTTAGAAACAATTCCGTATGAAATTTTAACATCTGTATCTGCCAGAGTAAACAGAAGTTATTATACCGAATAGAAAAAGCGACTTTAAGTCGCTTTTTTTTATCCTAGTTCGCTTATTTTATTAAGCATTTTTGTGTCTAGTAATTTTATCTTTCGGCCGTTAAGGGCAATAACTCCCTCTTGCGAGAACGACGATAATGTTCTAATAGCATTTGAGGTTGTCATGTTCGAAAGGTTAGCAACATCTTCGCGCGAAAGGTAAACTTTTAATGTTTCTCCGTCTTCTTCAACACCATAAGTCGATTTTAAGAATAGCAACGATTCGGCCAATCTTCCTCTAATATGTTTCTGTGTTAAAGTAACTGTTCTGCTATTAGAGAAGCCCAGTTCCGAAGCAAGCGATTGAATAATGCTCATTGTAAGCGAGAAATTGCTTTTTAGCAAGCCAAAAAGTATCTCTTTATCGAAAATACAAACTGTTGAATCTTCAATAGCTTGTGCCGAGGCAATATAATTTTCTCCTGCAAACAACGCTCTATATCCAATAAAACCTACAGGTTTGGCCATTCTAACAATTTGTTCGCGTCCGCCAACACCTTCTTTGTATATCTTTACTTTACCTGTTGATAAGCAAATTAACCCAGTTGGTTTATCTCCCTCTTTGTAAATTATTTCGCCTTTTTTATAGTTTGCACACGAACAATTTTCACTCAAAATATTTTTTTCTTCAGCTGTAAGTGTACTGAATACTGATCTTTCGTTATCGATGCAGTTGGCTGCTCTTTTATCCATTATCTTATGTAACTATTTTATTAGCTAATTGTACAAATTTACAAAAACTATGAAATTAATGTTTAAAAACACAATTTATTTATAAACGGTTAATCCAGCCGTGTCAATAAGCCTGTTATGGTGATGAATTAAAATATTAAGCCAATATTTAATGCCACTTGCGAGTTTGTTGCAAAATGATTGGTTGACGAAAAGGTATTTATAAAGCCACTGCTATAAGTTGCACCAAGTGTAACTGCCGATTTCGATCCTAACGACATTTCAACCCCGCCTCCAATAAAATAATTCAAATTCAAAATGTTCATTGCTTTGTAAGAGTTCTCTTTCTCAAAAAGTTTACTGTCGGCTGTTGCTTTCGACTGGTAATTAACCATGGTGTTAAAACCTAAGCGTGCATAAAAAGTATTGTAGCCTATTTGGTTTGTGCATAGTTTTAAGCCAACTGGAATACGCACATATTTGTTTGAATATTTTACACTTTCCGATTCTGGAATAGAGTAGTTTGCTGCTTTTGTCTCTAGCGAGTCAAACTTCTCAAGATACTTAATACTTCCTACATGATTACTAAATAAAACACCTGTAACAAAGGCATAATTGTCGGAAAAATAGAACTCTGCGTTTAAACCAAAATCGTACGATATTTTTACTCCGTCGTTCTCTAAGTGTTTTTCGTTTGGCGAAAACCATGTTATGAGTGGAGAAAATTCTAAACCTAAGCGTGTTCCTTTGTCTTGCGATTGCGAAAAAATAAAATTTGCCGATAATACTATTAAGCTAATTGTTACAATTATTCGTTTCATATGTTTTTTTTTAGTTTGTTTTTCATTTGTTTAATAGCAGTGGTTGCCTGTTAATAACTGCCATTGCTTGTTTCTATGTACTATATTTAATTTTTAATGATTGTTAATATTTATTAATGATAATTGGTTTTGTTTTACCTAATTCCCAAAGTAAACGAATTAAACTACCTTTGCAATTATTAATTTACTTAGATGTTAAACGCTTTTTGAAATACAAAAGTATAAAAAGATGTATTACTAAAAGTCTGTTTTTTGTTTTTTACATCGTATAAACGTTAATTTTATTTTATGAAAAAATTGTTGATTGGTGCTTTGTTTTTTGGCTTTTTGTTCAGTTCATGTAAAAATAGTAATAAGCCTAATGTCGATAATATTAATGTTAAAATAGAGGTTGGACGACTCGATTCGGAACTATTTGCTTTTAATAAGAGTAATAGCGATTCGCTTATTGCTAGTTTGAAGAATAAGTACGGCGATTTTTTTAATCTATACACAAGTCAAATTATAAATATTGGAAATTGCAACCAGCCTCAATTTAGTAACAGCTTACTTGGTTTTGTTTCCGACCCTGGTGTTAATAAACTTGTTAATGCTAAAGATAGTGTCTTCTCAAATTTTTCCGAATACCAGGAAAAACTACAGCTAGCTTTTAAGTATTATAAATATTACTTTCCCGAGCGAAATATTCCTCAAATTATTACACAAATATCGGCTTTAAATCAGTCGGTGGTTGTTACCAATTCGGTTTTAGCTATTAGTATCGATAAATATTTGGGCAGCTCGTATCCTTTATACGAGCAGATGGGGTTTTATAAGTATCAGCAAGAAAAAATGAGTCCAGAATACCTTGTTGCCGATGCTGTTCGTGTTTGGATTCAGACCGAATTTGTTGAAAATATTCCTCACGCCGATTTAGTATCGACACTACTATCGGAGGCAAAAATTGCATATATAACTTCTTTGCTTTTACCAGAGGCCGATGTCCGATTGGCTTTTAACTATTCAGCCGAAGAGTATAAATGGTGCCTAAGTGAAGAAAAGCACATGTGGGACTATTTAATTGAGAATAATTTACTTTTCGGAAAAGACAAACTTACTATTCGCCATTTTGTTGGTAATGGCCCTTTTACTAGCGAGTTTGGTAAAGAATCGCCTGGCAGAGCTGCTGTGTGGTTGGGTTACAATATTATATGTTCGTATATGAAAAATAATCCTCAAGTAACAATTCAGCAATTGGTAAAAAATACCGATTATAGAGATGTTTTACAACAATCAAAATATCGTCCTTAGTTTTTTGAAACACCAAATAGGTTCATTCTATTTTCATATATTTGTTTTGGGTACAATTAAAATAATCACTTAAACACATTAAATAGTATGAAAGATATTGATATTGCTCGAGCAGCCGACATTCTGCATATTAATAAAATTGCAGATAAGCTTAATATTGGTAACGACGACTTAGAGTTGTATGGTAAACACAAAGCTAAACTACCTTTAACGTTAATTAACGAGCAAAAAATTAAGAACTCGAAATTAATTCTTGTAACAGCCATCACTCCAACGCCTGCTGGCGAGGGAAAAACAACTGTTTCTATTGGTTTGGCTCAGGGGTTAAATAAAATTGGAAAACAGGCTACTGCTGTTTTGCGCGAACCTTCGTTAGGACCTGTTTTTGGTATTAAAGGAGGAGCTGCCGGAGGTGGTTACTCGCAAGTAATTCCTATGGAAGATATAAATCTTCATTTTACTGGCGACCTTTCGGCTGTCGAGAAAGCGCACAACCTGCTTTCGGCTTTAATAGATAATAATTTACAGAAGAAAGATAATTTAGGAATCGATCCTCGTACTATTACATGGAAACGTGTTATGGATATGAACGATCGTGCTTTACGCGATAATGTTATTGGTCTTGGTGGAACAACTCAGGGAGTTCCTCGTCAGTCGGGATTCGACATTACTGCCGCTTCGGAAGTTATGGCAACACTTTGTGTGGCTACCGATTTACAAGATCTGAAAGAGCGTTTAGGTAACATTTATATTGGCGATACTTACGAAGGAAAGCCTGTTTTTGCTCGCGATTTGAAAGCAAACGGTGCTATGGCTGCTCTTTTAAAAGATGCTATTAAGCCAAATTTGGTTCAAACATTAGAAAACACGCCTGCAATTATTCATGGTGGGCCATTTGCTAATATTGCTCAGGGAACAAACTCAATTATTGCTACAAAAGTTGGTTTATCGTTGTCTGACTATGTTGTTACCGAGGCTGGTTTTGCTTCGGAGCTTGGTGCCGAGAAATTCTTCGACATTAAGTGTCGTTTTGGTAATTTAACACCAAACGCTGTTGTTATTGTTGCTACTATTAGAGCACTTAAATATCATGGTGGGGCTAATATTAAAGAGCTTGAGACCGAAAATTTAGAGGCTTTAAAAGCTGGTTTCGATAATCTTGATAAACATATCGAGAATATGTCGATGTTTGGCATTAAGCCAATTATTGCTATTAACAAATTTGTCTCTGATACCGATGCCGAAGTTGAATTGCTTCACAATCATTTGTCGGCTAAAGATGTTAAGGTGTCGCTTGTTGAGGCTTGGGCTAAAGGTGGCGAGGGTACTACCGAACTTGCAAATATGGTTATTGAATATATTGCTCAGGATAGTTCAAACTTTAAGCAGCTTTACGATATTAATTTACCTCTAAAAGATAAAATTGAGATAATTGCTAAGAATATGTACGGTGCCTCTGGCGTTGAGTATTCGGCAAATGCTAAGAAGATGATTGCCAAAGTAGAGTCAATGGGACTTGGTAATTTGGCTATCTGTATGGCAAAAACTCAAAAATCTCTTTCCGATAACCAATCGCTTAAAAACCGTCCTACTGGTTTTGTGGTTAACATTCGCGAGGTAGAGTTGTCGTCGGGTGCCGGATTTATTGTTCCAATTGCTGGAGCTATTATGCGTATGCCAGGACTTCCTGCTACACCTGCTGCCGAAAATATCGATATCGATAAAGACGGAAATATTACAGGATTGTTTTAAACATATTATATTTAATAAAAACCGATGGTGTTTGCCATCGTTTTTTTTTGTGCAATTTTTTTAGATGCCCGAACAAGGTGTATAAGTTTTATTGTTGATAAATAGGATAGGCTACTAAGTATTACAATTATATCTTTCGAAATTATTAATAGCCATTAGTTGTAGATATCGCTTGTAGCGAAACCCCGAAATGGTTGCAGTTGGGACTTTCGCTTGTAGCGAAACCCCGAAATGGTTGCAGTTGGCCCTTTCGCTTGTAGCGAAACTCTAAAATGGTTGCAGTTAGCTCTTTCGCTTGTAGCGAAACTCTGAAATGGTTGCAGTTAGCTCTTTCGCTTGTAGCGAAACCCTAAAATGGTTGCAGTTGAGACTTTAGCTTGTAGCGAAACCCCGAAATGGTTGCAGTTGGGACTTTCGCTTGTAGCGAAACCTTAAAAACATTCGGATTTGTTATAAAATATTTACTGAAACGGTAAAAATGTTAAATCTGTAACAATATGAACTCTTTTATTTTACTCTCTTTTGCTTATCTGTATAATGTTTCGGAGTTTTTTTGTTGAAATTCGGTTTATTTTTTCTCTAAAATTGGTTTTGGAGTTTTTTGTATTTGTTTTTATTTTTAATCGTTATAAAATTATTTACCCTTAAAATTAATATTATGATACAAGGATTTCATTATTCTAGAATGCGCGTAAACGACCTATTTGCATTCAATAGCGAAGTTAAACCGCTTGTCGATTTATTAGTTAACGAAAACGATACTGTTTTACCGAAGATTAAACAAGATCTTGATAATGCTTCGGATGTTTTTAACGAGATTGTTAAAAAAGCTACTGCTAAATACCAAACTAAGGAGGTAAGTGCAGGCGATGTAATTCGCGACTCTGTTGGGAGGGGTTTTGTTAGTAATGTTGAGTCGTATTTACATTCGTTGGATGACCAAGAGGTTGTTGCAGCTTCAAAAGTAATTGCTGTTATAAACGAGGTAGGTCGATTTTTTTACGACGAGCCTTTAGCAACTCAAACAGTGTTAGTGAAAAAGTTAATTTCGCGTTTAGAGGCCGAGTGCGCCGACGAAATAACTCTTTTAGGTTTAGGCCGATGGATTTCAAATCTTAAAAAAAGTAATAACGATTTTGAAGTTTTGTACGAAACGCGAAAAAATATTGTCGATAATTTGCCAAATATTAGTGCAACTGAATCGGGCGAGTTGTTAATTAAGTGCTATCAGCAGGCTTTTAATTACATAGATATTATTGTTAGTGTAATGAAAAACCCTGTTTTTATTTCTACAGCCGAGTCGATAAATAATATTATCACAAAGTATAATGCAATTGTTAAAGCTCGATCAACTCGTTCTGCTAACGAGCAAAATACTTCTGTGCAAGTTCAAGAATAGGTTTTTTCTGATTCTTACGTCGGGAGTTGTGCCTCGACTTGTTAAATTTTCTATATTGTATAAGCACAATTAATTTGTATTTAAGGGGGTTCGCAATTGTTTGCCAGCCTCCTTTTTTGTTGGTTAATTTGTATTAATTAACCACTATTCAATTCATTAAAAAAGGCTCGCATTATAATTAGCGAGCCTTTAAATTTATTGTTGTTACAACTATTGTAATTGTTTTTCTAATTGTTGTTCTAGTTGTTCTATTTTATTGTATAGCTCTTTCTCTTTGCGCTGCCACTCTTCGTTAGTAGCCTGAAGCTCTTCCATATTCTGGCGCATCTCTTCTTCTTGCGAGGCAAGTTCTTCGGCTTGTGTTTTCGACTGCTTTAATAAATGGGCAGTGCGTATAGTTATTTGTGCCGACGAAATTGTTGCAGCTATATCCTGAGCTACTTTCTCAAGAAAATCAATTTGATATTTTTCTAGTTCGTTGAACGATGCCAATTCAATAACTCCTAATAGTTTATCGTCTGCTAGCATTGGGATAATTATTAACGAACGTGGATTTGCACCACCCAACCCCGAAGTAATGTTAATATAATCGTTTGGGATGCTAGTCATATATATTGTTTGCTTTTCAATGGCGCATGTTCCAACAAGTCCTTCGCCTAGCTCAATAGTTTTGTGAATGAATTTTTTTCTGTCGAAAGCGTACGACGATGATAATTCAAGTAAATCAGAAGATTTATCAGACATTAAGAATATACCTCCTTGATTCATGTTTGTGTACGAAATAATTTCGCTTAAAACAGAATCGGTAAGGGCATCAATATTGTGTTGATTATTTCTTAAAATCTCGGCAATATTCGAAATTCCGTTAATAGCCCAGTTGCGTTTTCTCTCTTCGTTGGCACGCTCTAGCTCTGCCATTTTTGCCTCTTTTAAACTGTTTCGCATGTTTATTAGCGACTCACCCAATACGTCGTGATCTGATACTTTTTCGAAGTCAACATCAAAATTATTATCTCCAATATTCTTAGCAAATTCAACAGTCTTTTTAAGATTGTTCATCATGTTGTTTAGCGAATCGGTGATAAGTTTTATTTCGTCTTCCTTATCGTGATACACTTCGTTAAGTTTTCCCAAAGCAATGTTGTCGGTATCCTCAATAATTTTATTAATGGGTTTAATAATCGATTTCTTTGTGTTTAAACTTATTGCAATAACAATAATAAGAAGCACTAAAAGGAATATTATAATTGACTCTATTATTGACGACGAGTTTGAAATAATAGTGTTGTTGATGTCGTCGGTTACTGCTTTTAAATTATCAAGGTAAGCACCTGTTCCAATCCAGTAGTCGGTACCATTAATCATTTCGGCATACGATATTTTTTCGGCAATACCTTTTCCTGGTTTTTCGAAGTGATAATAAACAAAGTCTCCACCATTTTTTGCTCCATTAGCCAATTTAGTTACAAACACTTCGCCATTAGCATCTTTTAAATTAGCAAGGTCTTGCCCTTCAAACGATTTGTTTACAGTTATATAAAAACAGGTAGTCCCTTTATAAATAAAGAAGTATCCCGATTTGTCGTCTTCGTAATTAAGGTTTTTTAAATGTGTTGTAAAATAACTGTAAAGCGAATCTGTGTTGGTTATTTTATTTTTAGTAATACCTTCGGAAAGTGTTGTAGCTACAAGATGAGTAGCAATTTTTATTTTAACCCTCTCGGTAGAGTCAATAATTTGAGTTGTTTTGTTAACAGCTACATTCTTAAGGTTGTTTTGTCCGTTGAACATTAGTGTAAAAAAGACAAAAATTGATATTACAAAAGATACAATAAGAGCATTTATCTTATGAGTTATTTTAATTCTTTTATTAAGATTTGAAAGCCATCCTTTTTTTTCCATAATAATTTAATATTTAATTTTTAAGACAAAAGTTGTCAAAAGTAGAACCATTATTTTTTTATTAAAAAAATATTATACTATAGATTGTTATTTGATATATGGTAACTTCTGTCATCTGAGACCGTTAAGCGCATTTTTTATAAAAATGTTATTTACGTAAGTGGTTATTAATTCATGATAAAACATGTTTTTATAATAATAAAATGGTGTCAATATTATGTTTATTGATACTATTATTTTGTTTATGGTAAGCTGATAGCGTTTTTTATTAATGGTTATGTTTTTTCAGCAAGTCCTACGTTTCTCTCGATACTTAATAATTGGTTGTTTGCAATTTTAACATGTAATTAAAAATTATGACATTTTCATTTTGCATCATCGAGTCTTCGCGATTAACCAGATTATTTTTAGTATTTTTATCGCTTTGGCAAAAGGTGTTATTAGCCAAGTATAATTTATTATTGTTTATAAATGGCAAGCGACGAAAACATAGAAGTATACGGTGCCCGAGAGCACAATCTTAAAGATATTAACATTACTATTCCTCGAAATAAGATTACGGTAATAACAGGATTAAGTGGGAGTGGTAAGTCGTCGTTGGCTTTCGATACTATTTATGCCGAGGGACAGCGACGCTATATGGAGACAATGTCGGCTTATGCTCGACAGTTTCTTGGAAATATGGAGCGCCCCGATGTTGATAAGATAACTGGATTAAGCCCAGTTATATCTATCGAACAGAAGACAACAAATCGTAATCCACGCTCTACTGTTGGAACTGTTTCCGAGATTTATGACTTTCTTCGTCTGCTTTTTGCCCGAGCTTCTGATGCATACTCATATAATACAGGCGAGAAGATGGTGAAATACACCATCGATAAAATACGTGAGTTAATATTAACCAACTACATCGATAAAAAAGTTGTAATTCTGGCTCCCGTTGTAAAGGGGCGAAAGGGACATTACCGTGAGTTGTTTGAGACCATTCTCAGAAAGGGCTTCTTATACGTTAGAATTGACGGGGTTATAACAGAGATTACTCATGGTATGCAACTCGACAGATATAAAAATCATAATATCGAAATTGTTGTCGACAGAATTAAAGTTAAAACAGAGGAAACTGACATAAAACGACTCTATAATAGCATTGATTTGGCCATGAAACATGGGGGAGGAACCTTAATGATTCAGGATTTCGATTCGTTGGAAGTTCGTTACTACAGTAAAACATTAATGTGTCCAACAACCTCAATTTCTTATAATGAACCAGCTCCTCATTCATTTTCTTTTAATTCGCCTGCTGGCGCTTGCGAAAAGTGTAATGGCTTGGGGAAAATTAGTGTTGTTGATATTGATAAACTTATTCCTAATCGTTATGTCTCTATTAAAAAAGGGGGGATAGAGCCTTTGGGTGCTTTTAAAAATCTGCTAATATTTTGGCAGATTGATGCCTTGCTTAAAAAGCATGGTCACACTGTTGACGAGCCTATAAGCAATTTTAGCGACGAATTGTTAGATAAAATACTTTTTGGATCGGAAGAGAGTCTTAAGTTAGATAATACTCCCCTTGGCGGCTCGTCGAACTTTTTTATGAGTTACGATGGTATTGCTCGTTATGTAGAGGATCAGGCAGCTGAGTCAACCTCAGCAAAAACAAATAAATTTGCCGATAGCTTTGTTCGTAAGGCCACTTGCCCAGTGTGTAATGGTGATAGGCTGAAAAAAGAATCGCTTTACTTTAAGATTGATGGCAAAAATATTTCGGAATTGGCTAATATGGAGCTTGGTAAATTGCTCGTTTGGTTCAACGATGTTGAGTCGCGAATACCAAAGCGAAGCAAAATTATTGCAACCGAAATATTAAAAGAGATACGTACACGTCTTCATTTTTTAATTGATATAGGGTTAGATTATTTAAGCTTAAACCGTCCGTCAGGCAGCTTGTCTGGTGGCGAGAGTCAGCGAATTCGTTTGGCAACACAGATAGGATCGAAACTTGTTAATGTACTTTATATTCTCGATGAACCAAGTATTGGTCTTCATCAACGCGATAATATTAAGCTTATTAAATCGCTAAAGGAGCTTCGCGATGCTGGTAATTCAGTAATTGTTGTTGAGCACGATAAAGATATGATGCTTGCTGCCGACTATATTGTTGATATGGGGCCTGGAGCAGGGCGTCATGGTGGCGATATTATTGGTGTTGGTCATCCAAACGATTTTATAAAGCTTGATTCTGTTACTGCTAAATTTTTATCAAACAAAGTTACAATTGATGTTCCTGAGTTTCGTAGAGAGGGTAATGGCAAATTCTTGAAATTATTTGGCGCGAACGGTAATAATTTAAAATCGGTTGATGTTGAATTTCCTCTAGGGAAGTTTATATGTATAACAGGTGTTTCGGGTAGTGGAAAATCTACTTTGTTAAATGGGACGCTTCAGCCAATCCTTAGCAAACATTTTTACCGAGCTAAGAAAGAGCCTTTGGAGTTTTCTAAGATTGAGGGGCTCGAGAATATTGATAAGGTTATTGTTGTTAATCAGTCGCCATTGGGTCGTACTCCTCGCTCTAATCCCGCAACTTACACAGGTGTTTTTACCGATATTAGAAAACTTTTTGAGCAAACATCTGATGCTAAAATTCGCGGATTTAAGGCTGGAAGGTTCTCTTTTAATGTAAAAGGCGGTCGTTGCGAAACATGCAAAGGTGCAGGATTGCAAGCTATAGAGATGAACTTTTTGCCCGATGTTTATGTGAAGTGCAAAGAGTGTAATGGTTTGCGTTACAATAAAGAGACCTTGCAAGCAAAGTTTAAAGGGAAGAATATTAGTCAGGTTTTAGAGATGACAATAAATCAGGCGGTGGAGTTTTTCGAAGCTGTTCCGGCAATCTATACAAAACTTAAATCGTTACAAACAGTTGGCTTGGGTTATGTTACCCTTGGTCAACCTTCAACAACATTATCGGGTGGCGAATCACAACGTGTTAAGTTGGCAACCGAAATGGCAAAAAAAGATACTGGTAAAACTTTATATATTTTAGATGAGCCAACAACTGGATTACATTTTCAGGATATTAAACAGCTGTTGGGAGTGATTCAAGATTTGGCAAACAGAGGAAACTCAATAATTGTAATTGAACATAATCTTGATGTAATAAAAATGGCCGATCATATTATTGATATTGGTCCAGAAGGTGGTGCAGAAGGTGGAACAGTTGTTTTTTCTGGCACTCCCGAAGAGATGATAAAACATGATGTTGGTTATACATCACATTTTTTAAGGGATGAGTTAGAAATTGGGATTACGAATTAAGGATTTCAAATTAGCAACTAATCAAATTATTATATACCCTAACTATTAATAATGAACTTATGTCAGAAAATATATTCCTAAAAATACTCAACACAGGAGAAAAAATAGAGACGGCTCAAGGTGTTAGTCTTTTGTCTATAGCCGAAAAAATAGGAGAGCCTCGTAAATATTTTGGTGCTTTTGTTAATAATAAAGCAAAAAGCCTTTCTTATGAGGTTTTTAAGCCAAAGCAAATTCGTTTTATCGATTATTCTGATCCAGAAGGTCAGCGAATGTATTTTAGATCGTTGTTTTTTGTTTTGATGCGTGCTACCGAAAATCTTTTCCCCGAGGCGAAATTGAGTATCGAGTTTTCCGTGTCGAAAGGTTATTACTGTAATATTTCTGGTCAGAAGAATGAATTTGTAATTGAGGATATTTTTGCTATTGGTGAGGAAATGAGGCGAATAATTGGCCTCGATTTGCCTTTTCTTCGTAGCGAAATAACTACCGATAAGGCTCTTTCGTTATTTGCAGCAAAAGGTTATTACGAAAAAATTAAAGTTTTAGAAAGTTCGGGTAAGATATTCACTCCAATTTATACTTTAGATGGAATGCAAGATTTTTTCTATGGTGAATTGGTTCCTTCTACTGGATATTTGAAGCTATTTGATTTGGTTAAGTATTATAACGGAATGCTTTTGCGTGTTCCTCTTACTCAAAGTATGGACGAAATGTCTGGTATTGTTTTGCAGAATACTATGTACGATGTTTTTCTTGAAAATAGAGAATGGCTTAATATAATTGGAGTTAAGGGGATTGGTAGTTTGAATATAGCTATAAAGCAAGGAGATATTGATGAGTATATAAAAATATCGGAAGCCCTGCACGAGAAGAAAGTGGCTTTTATAGCCGACGAGATAGGTAAGGATAGACATAAAAAGATAATT
>JAFGOQ010000007.1 GCA_016926405.1 Bacteroidales bacterium | reverse complement strand
CCGAGAATGTAAATATTAAATCGCTACTAAAAGAGAGTGCCGAGTATCGTACTCAACAGGCAACTATGCTACCAGCCAGCAAGCAAAAGCGCATTGTAATTGATATTTTAAACAATAGACTTCTGCCATATTTGCAAATTATTATGCTCTCGGACGAAGACAAATATAAATCGTTATACAACGACATTCAGAATATTATATCAAAAGCAAACACTAAAGTTAAAATGTCGGCCACAAAGCCTACCGAGGAAGAGGTTGCTCAAGAAAACTAGATAAGAAGTTTTTATTTACTAATCGCCCATGGTTTAAAAATTATGGGCGATTTTTATTGCAGCATAGCAATTACCAACCCTTAAATTTACCAAGCAATACACAACATTAAAAAACAGATAAAGCAACACCATCAGAGTATAAGATTATTAACATTTATATTCATTAGTATAAATATTATACAACAATGATCAAATAAATAGAGCGGCATGATGTTACAATAACAATTTCTTTTATATTTACCGCCATAAAAATCACAAAACTATTAGAATACCAAGTAAATAACCAAATAAAATGCTACTCTAATAAGTTTTATTTATTACAATATTTTTATGAAGAGAATTTTTCAATTACTACTAATAGTACTGTTTACTACAGTTACACTCTTTGGTCAAAAGAAAAACGTTAAGTGTATTACAAACAGTAACCGAACCGAAATAAACTTTACTACTAACAATTTAACTTTTAAAAAAGTTACAATTAACCAAAAAGAATACACCACTCTTAATTCAGACAATTCAACTGCTTTATTAAAAAAAGGTGCTCCCGAGGTATTAAAAATAAGTGCTGCAACATATATACCAGATGGAACAACAGCAGTATACTCGGTTATTTCGTCGGATTACTACGATATAAACAACTTTTATTTAGCACCATCAAAAGGAATAACTTATCGCAATAAAAATCCAAATAAAATAGCCTATACTTTTGGCAAAGAGTACAGCAAAGATGCTTTTTATCCTGGAGAACTATTCCAAAAAAACAACCAATATCAATTCCGCAGTATAACTGGTCAAACCATTTGGGTTTACCCATACCAATACAATCCTGTTACAAAAACATTAAGAGTTTATAAATCAATTACAATTGGTGTTGAATATAAACATAGACCACAATTAGCATCGAAAAAACAAAAAGCAAATATTCAGACACCACAGGTATTTGCCTCAATGTATTCGCGCAACTTTGTAAACTACCAACAGCAGCGATACGCTCCTGTAAAAGAAGTTGGTAAAATGATTGTTATTTCGCATCCCGATTTTATTGAGCAGATAAAACCTTTTGTTTACTGGAAAAATCAGAAGGGACAAGAGACAGAGCTTTTTGCATACAACGATGCCGATATTAACAGCGATCCACAAATGTTAAAAGAATTTATCTCGAAAAAATATTACGACCAGGGAATTGCTTTTGTACTATTAGTAGGCGACTCGCAACATATTATGCCGCTGTATAAAAGTGGCGACTCCGATGCTGCCTACGGTCATATTGAGGGCGACGACTCGTATCCCGAAGTTATTGTGGGACGCTTTTCGGGCGAAACAACCGACGATATTAAAACAATGGTTGACCGCACTATTTACTACGAGAAAAACTTAACAGAAAAAGATACATGGATTGAAAATGCCATAGGCATAGCCTCCGATGAAGGAGGAGGAGGAGATGGCGACGATGGTGAGTCGGACATTCAGCATATAACAAATATAAACAACGATTTTAAATCGTTTGGATACAACAATACAACCAACCTGTTCGATCCTAACGTAAAACCAGAACAAGTTATCAACGGCTTCGACAATGGAGCTGGTGTTATTAACTATGTTGGACATGGTGGCGACACTTTTTGGTTGACATCAAATTTTGGTCTTAATCAAATGTCAACATTAAAAAACGAAAATCGTTGTCCTTTTATTTTCGACGTGGCGTGTGTTAACGGAAACTTTAAAAACAAAACATGCTTTGCCGAAGGACTTACACGAGCCAACAACAATGGCAATCCAACAGGTGCACTGGCAATTATTGCATCAACAATAAATCAAAGTTGGGATCCACCTATGGATGCTCAAGACGAAATGGTTGACATTTTAGTAGATAGCTACAGAGATAATATAAAACAAACCTTTGGTGGAATAGCAATTAACGGATGCTTACACATGAACGATGAGTATGGCTACGATGGCGAAGAAATGACCAATACATGGACTATTTTTGGCGACCCATCGGTGACATTAAGAAACAGAACTCCAAAAAATGCAGTTATTAATCATCAAAGCACCATAAACCTAGGCGAGAACTGCAAATTTGTTGTTACATCAGACACCGACGAACTTTTAGTAACACTATCGAAAGAAGGAAAAATAGTTACCAAGGGAATTATTGAAAACGGAGTTGTTGAATTTGATTTAGGATGGTACCAAACAGAAGGCCCTTTAGATTTAACTGTTACCAGCCAGACTATTGTAACATATATGGCCAGAATAACAGCTAACAGATTATTCGATCTTTCTATTAATGTTTTTTCGAACAACAATGTTAGATTAACAAATAATGTTTCGTTATCAATTGATGGAAACACATTGAAAAGCCAAAATAACAACAACTTTACAACAAAATTAGAAAAGGGAGAATACAACTATAAAATTACAGCCAAAGAATATCACGATGCCGAAGGTACTATAAATATTACCGACAAAAATGAAGTGTTAAACATTATATTGATCCCTATAGCAACCAATATTGATGAATTAAAAGAGGCAGAACCAACTATTTATCCAAACCCTGCCACCAACAATATAACTGTTAATTTTAACAGCAATATTTCTGAATCGGAATATACTATTATAAACTCTATAGGAAATATTGTACTTAATGGAATATTAAATGGCAACCAAAACAATATTGATATTAGCCGCCTACAACCAGGGCTTCATTTTGTAAAAATAAAGACAAGCTCTAACACCTATATTAAGAAACTAATTGTTAGATAAACAAAAATGGTCATCAGAAATCTGATGACCATTTTTTGTTTATTTATATATCTAGTTATTCAAAAAAACTTCTCATTCTTTCGAAAACACTCTTATCGTTTTTATCTGGGCTAGGTTTAAAATTTTCGCCCTCGTTAAGTTTCTCAAGCATTTTCTTTTCTTCTTTCGATAACTTTTTAGGAACCCAAACATTAATATTTACAAGTAAGTCGCCAGTAGAATATCCGTTTACATCGGGAATTCCTTTACCACGTAATCTAAGAATCTTACCTGGCTGTGTACCTGGTTCAATACGAATTTTAACACGACCATCAACAGTAGGTACTTCAACCTGATCGCCAATTGCCGCTTGCGAAAAACTAATATATAGACTATAAATTAAGTCGTTACCGTCGCGCACCAATTCAGGATGCTCTTCTTCTTGAATAACAACTAAAAGATCGCCATTAATACCTCCTCGTCGAGCAGCATTTCCTTGACCAGAAACCGACATCTGCATTCCTTCGGCAACACCAGCAGGAATACGTACTTCAATAATATCTTCGCCACGAACAATTCCTTCGCCACTACACTTCTTACATTTATGAGTAATAACTTTACCCTCGCCCCCACAAGTAGGACAAGGCGATGAAGTTTGCATAGCACCCAAAATAGTATTCTGTACACGAGTTACCTGACCCGTACCACGGCAAGTGTCGCAAGTGTGATGAGCATGATTTCCTTCGGCACCAGATCCCGAACAAGCGTCACACTCAATATATTTAACAACCTTAAGTTTCTTATCGGCACCTTTAGCAATTTCTTGCAAAGAAAGTTTAACCTTAATACGAAGATTCGATCCTTTGTTAACCTGGCGTCCACGCGAACGACCACCGCCACCAAAGCCACCAAAGCCAAAATGACCACCGAAAATATCACCAAATTGCGAGAAAATATCTTCCATATTTCCGAATCCACCGCCACCAGAAGCACCGCCAACACCAGCATGACCATACTGGTCGTAACGTGCCCTTTTGTCAGAATTACTTAAAACTTCGTATGCCTGAGCAGCTTCTTTAAACATCTCCTCGGCCTCGGCATTATCTGGATTTTTATCGGGATGATATTGAATAGCTTTTTTTCGATAAGCTTTTTTTATTTCATCGGCAGTGGCGTTTTTACTTACGCCAAGAACCTCGTAATAATCTCTTTTAGACATCCTATTCCTTTATTTATTATTCTCCAACAACAACTTTGGCATATCGTATAACCTTGTCATTAAGGATATAACCATTCTCAATTACATCAACATTCTTTCCAACTAAATCGGGGGTTGGAGCAGGAATTTTTGTAATTGCTTCGTGTTTATCGGTGTCAAAATCTACATTTTTGGCTTCAATTTGAGTAACCCCTTTACTCTTTAAGAAGTCTTTAAACTTATTGTAAATTAAATCAACACCATCTTTATTAGCTTTACTATCTGGATTCTCCTCGTCAAATTTCATAGCTGTACGCGCTCTTTCGAAATCGTCGAAAACAGGTAGAATAGATTTAATAATATCCTCGTTAGCATTTTTTATTAAGTCCATTCTCTCTTTAAGAGTACGCTTACGATAGTTATCGAAATCGGCCGACAGACGAATATAACGATCTTTAAAATCGACATTAACCTCTACTTCAACCTCTTTAGTAATGATTTCAACCTTTGGTTCAGGTTTATCTTCTTTCTTCGATTTCTTTTTAGAATCGCTTTTAACCTCTTTATCTTCTTTTTCAGTTTGCGCTTCTTGCGTAGACTGATCTTTAATCTCTTCGTTTACTTCCTCTTGCTTCTTATCTTTTGCCATAACAAATCACTTTTTATACGCTGTTGCATTACAATTTTTTTGCCAATAATAATTTTCTGACACTTTGACACAAAAAACTATTCACCTCTCTTTATATTGGCACCCAATAAATTTAAGCGTTCGTCGATACTTTCGTATCCTCTATCAATCTGCTCAATATTATAAATTGTACTAGTTCCTTCGGCCGACATAGCGGCTATTAACAATGCTACTCCAGCTCTAATATCGGGAGAAACCATTGTTGTGGACTTAAGATTCATACTTCTGTTGTGTCCAATAACAGTAGCTCTGTGCGGATCGCAAAGAATAATTTGCGCACCCATATCAATAAGTTTATCAACAAAAAACAGACGACTCTCGAACATTTTCTGATGAATTAAAACACTTCCTTTTGCTTGCGTAGCCACCACCAAGAAGATACTTAACAAATCGGGCGTTAAGCCTGGCCAAGGTGCGTCGGCTATTGTCATTATCGATCCGTCAATAAACGACTCTATTTGATAATGCTCGTGCTTAGGTATAAAAATATCGTCGCCACGACGCTCCAGCTTTATTCCTAATCGCTTAAACGAATCGGGGATAATACCAAGATCATCATACGAAACATTTTTAATGGTAATCTCCGATTTAGTCATTGCTGCCAACCCAATAAAACTACCAATCTCAATCATATCGGGTAAAACAGTGTGTGTGCATCCCGATAATTCCGATACACCATCGACATATAATAGGTTTGAGCCAATACCCGAAATTTTTGCTCCCATAGAGTTAAGCATTTTGCATAACTGCTGTAAATATGGTTCGCAAGCTGCATTGTATATTGTTGTACGACCCTCTGCTAAAACAGCTGTCATAAGAATATTTGCTGTTCCAGTAACCGAAGCCTCATCTAAAAGCATATAACAACCTTTTAAATCGGATGCTTCAACTTTGTAAAACTGAGAATTACTATCGTAAATAAACTTGGCTCCAAGTTTCTGCATACCAACAAAGTGGGTATCCAATCGACGACGGCCAATTTTATCACCACCAGGACGAGGAATATAACCTTTACCAAATCGAGCAAGTAGAGGTCCTACAACCATAATACTTCCTCGTAACTTAGCTCCTTTTTCTTTATACTCTTGCGAATGTAGATATTCAATATTAACCTTATCGGCTGTAAACGAATAACTATTTTTATTAATACGATTAACTTTTACACCTAACGAAATTATCAGATCGATTAATTTTCTGACATCTTCAATGTCTGGTATATTATTAATAATAACTTCTTGCGAGGTTAACAGAACGGCACAAATAACCTGGAGAGCTTCGTTCTTAGCACCTTGAGGAGTAATCTCTCCTTTAAGTGCTTTGCCCCCTTCAACAGTAAATACTCCCATTTTTAGGAATGATTATTTTTTTCGAACAACTTTTTTCTTCTTAACAACTTTAGAACGAGCAGATGTTTCTCGTATCTCGGCAAGAGTAATCTTATCAACATCAAGTTTAAGATTGCCTCCTGACATTGCTGATAAATCGCCAATAATTACATCGTCGGTAACAACATATTTATTCCAATTATAATATGATTTTTTCATATGTTCGGCAATAAGAACAGCAAGAGCTTCCTTCTCTTCTGGATCTTCAATCTTTTTTGCTTCTTCAATAAATCGCTGTACAGTAACGCCGTAATGACGATACTTGCGGTTTTTATCCTGATAAGGAACTTTATTTGGAGCTTTATTGAGAGTCTCAGAATTAGGTAACTCGTATGGATAATCGATATCTAACTTAAACTCGGCCATTAATGCTAAATGATCCCACAGCTTATGTTTAAAATCGTTAATATCACGAAGCTGAGGATTCATATTCCCCATTATATTAATAACAGAATGGGCTAATCTGTTTCTCTCATTTCTATCTTCAACAGTTAATATAAAATCAACCATTTTGTGAATATTTCTACCATACTCTGGTAGAATTAATTTCTTTCTGCTTGTATTATAATCCATAAAAGTTCTGTTATTCTATATAAGGCAAAGGTAATCATTATAATTATTTAATCATAACTGTTTTAACTGGGTATGATTTCCAGCTTAGCAAACTTCAACAATAGTGTTTTCGCACCACTGCTATCGAATATTATTTTGGCTTTTATATTTGAATCTTCACCCTCGATAGACTCAATAATACCTCTACCAAATTTCTCGTGATTTACTTTCTGACCAACATTATAAAGCCCGCTTGAAGTTACTGTATTATTATTAACAGAGTTGTCAATTTTCTTTAAATTACGCTGACTTAACGGCAAGTCGTTATATACTTTTATCTTAGGCTTGTTATCGGCAACATTTCTCTTTTTAAACGAACCGTATGATGGCCCCGAACCTGTATTAAATTGACTAAAGTTTGACTCCCCTCCAAACCCCGACTCGTTATCGTCTTTTATATCCAAAAAGTCACGATCAATTTCTTTAATAAATCTACTAGGTCTGCTTGGTGTTGGAGTACCATACTTATATCGAGTTTCGGCATAAGAAATATGAGCCTTTACTTCGGCTCTGGTGATGGCAACATAAAACAGACGTCGCTCCTCCTCTACATCGTCGGGCATTATTGCACTCATTTTCGAAGGAAACAAATCTTCTTCTAATCCTACTAAATAAACAACTTTAAACTCTAATCCCTTCGACGAATGGACAGTCATTAAAGTAACTTTGTTTTTATCCTCTGGATCTTCGTTATCTAAATCGGTTAGTAACGATACATTTTCCATGTAATTATCAAGAGTCACAATTGGCATATCATCGCTGCGATTAGACTCTTCATGGTCTTTTATACCATTTAAAAGCTCTTGAACATTCTCGTATCTAGCGATATTCTCAGGTGTTTTTTGCGAGAAAAATTCTTTAAGAATACCTGTTTTATCGGCAACTTCCAAAGCCAAATCGTAAGCATTAGTTGTTTCTAACTTCTCGCTAAACGATTTTATAATATCTACAAACCCTTTAAGCTTGGCTACTGTTCCTTTGTTAAAACCTATCTCTGTTACCTCAATATTTTCTAAAACATCCCACACATGAACATTCGCATGATTAGAAAAATCAATCAATCTGTCTAAAGTAGTTTTACCAATTCCGCGTACAGGATAATTAATAACACGCTTAAAAGCCTCAATATCTCTATGGTTGATTATTAATTTATAATAAGCTAAAAGATCTTTAATCTCTTTTCTATCGTAAAACGACAACCCTCCATATAATCTATATGGGATTTCTTTTCGTCGCAGAGTCTCTTCGAAAATACGCGACTGTGCATTAGTTCTATATAAAATAGCTATTTCGCTATAGTCAAAACCATCGGTGTAAATATTATTATGTATTGCCGACGAAACAACAAAACCCTCTTCCTTATCGGTTAATGTTCCAACAACTTTTATCTTCTCGCCCACCTCATTTTCAGAAAAAACTTTTTTCTGAATTTGTTTACTATTTTTTGCAATTATACTATTTGCTGCATTAACAATTGTTTGGGTAGAACGATAATTTTGCTCTAATTTAAAAAGCTGATAATTTGGATAATCGTTCTTAAAATTCAGGATATTCTCAATTTTAGCACCTCTAAACGAATAGATACTCTGAGCATCGTCGCCAACAACACAAACATTACCATGCAGAGCCGATAGTTTCTTAACAATTAAGTATTGCGAAAAGTTGGTATCCTGATACTCGTCAACCATAATATATTTAAATCGCTTCTGATAATCGGCAAGTACTTGCGGACAATCTCTAAAAAGGATATTTGTATTTAGCAACAAATCGTCGAAATCCATTGCATCGGAAAACTTAAGCTTTGCCGAATATTTTCGGTAGATATCAACAATTTTAGGCATTCGCATTCCTGCATCTTCGGTTTGAAGAGCCGTATTTGCAAAATATGCCTCTGGAGTAACAAGATTATTTTTAGCACTTGAAATTCTACCTAAAACCGAACCTACTTTATAAACAGCCTCATCAAGATTTAACTCTTTTATAATTGACTTAAGCAAACTCTTTGAATCAGACGAATCGTAAATTGTAAATTTCGAAGAATAACCAATGTGCTCGGCCTCGGTTCTAAGAATTCGCGAAAATATTGAGTGAAAAGTACCCATCCACAAATACTTGGCTGTTTCTGCTCCCACTATTTCAGAGATACGCTCTTTCATCTCGCGCGCTGCCTTATTAGTAAAGGTAAGCGACAATACCGACGAAGGATAAACGCCATTATTTAATAAATGCGCAATTCTATATGTAAGCACCCTGGTTTTTCCAGAGCCAGCACCAGCAATAACAAGAGCTGGACCTTGTGTTTCGGTTACAGCTTGACGTTGAACAGTGTTTAATTGATTCAAATACTCCACAGAAATCTCCTATTTTATTGATAAACACAATCTGAAAAAGATATCAGACATTAAAAAAATGAAATACGGACAAAATTACAACCATAAGAATACAAAGCAAATCGGTTTATGCTTTTTTATTCACATTATTAAAATTTATTTCAAACTTGCTCGTTAAATATATTAAAAGTAAATTCGTTGAATGTTACTAAAACAGCTGTTTGATTCTTTTTAACAACCTTAAATATGATAAAAAAGTTTATATATATATCAATAATATTTTTTGCTATTAGTTTTTCCTCTTTTGCTCAGTTAACTAGCACAACCTACGACTATAAAAAAACAACTTCGTATCTGAAGCAAGATAAGGTTGCTCCTATTGAAGCCGACTCTATAGCAGCCGACACAATCTACATATACTTTGACAAAAAGGGGGCTCTTACAGCAACCAATACTTTTACAATAAACGCAAACTTTACTTGGAAAAAGTACAATGGAACAAAGAACACATTCGAAAATTTTTCATCGGAAGCAGGAGTTCTTTCTTCTTCAATAGACAATCTTTCGTCGGGCGGATACCAAGCGATTATTAACGACGGAATTAACCCTGCTGACACCATTGTAGCTTGGGTTTTTGAAGATAATTTTAAGATTACTGATATATACGTTGCCAACCAATGTGATTACTTAACATTAAGACCAAATATTACTCCTGGTCCAGCAACACCTTATACTTATTACGATTTATCGACTAAACCGAACTTTCCTATTAACATAAAAAACGATCAGCCATCGATGACTATTAAATGGACATCGTCGGTTTCGACAAATACTTTAGACGACCCAACAATATTAAATCAGAGCTTTCTAAAGCCTGCTCAGTTAGACGACGCTACTTACACTTTAAATATTACAGATGTTTTTGGTAAATCGGCTTCAGCTACCTCAGAAACTGTTTCGCCAATTGCCACCGAGGCTGCTTTTAATTTAGATCTTAAAGATGGCGTTAACGACACTTCGTTAGAAATTACAAACGATAAAGCAGCAAACAACAAAACTGCTTTTAAAGGCGAAGCTCCTCTTTATTTTGAAATAACTAACAAATCGTTTAAAGCAACAAAATGGGAATGGAGGTTTTACGAATCGGAGAATTTGCGAACTTCTGACAATAGTTTACTATTATCGTCGGAAAGCGAAACACCCGATATTGCAGACTTTTATTACACTCCTGGATTGTACAAAATTAAGCTTACAGTAGAAAATAGTTTTGGCTGCATTGACAGTGCTGTATATTCTGTTTTAAAAGTAGACTCGTCGATAATTGACAAAAAAATGTTTCCAAATGTTTTCACTCCCGATGGCGACAATTCAAACCCAAAATTCTCGTTTATGGAGGGTGAAGCAGATAATGCAAAATCGCTAAAAGAGTTCTCTATCGACATTTACACCAAAACAGGAAAGAAAGTATATTCGTACCAAGGCAATCACCGCGAGTGGGAAGGCTGGAATGGTAAGAAAGACAACAGCGGATCGGAGCAACCAAGCGGCATTTATTACTACACAATTAGAGCTAAAGGATGGGACAATCGCGAGTTTATTGGAAAAACACTTACTGGCTTTGTTTATCTTTATAGGTAGTTATTTGAACTTAGTTATTAAAGCCTATTTATTGACAAATAAGTTTACCAGCATAGTTATATATAAATGCTGGTCAATTTATAATTAACACTCATAACATCTTAAATCATAAATCTTATCTATTACATCTAACATCTTAGATTTTCTTTCCTATTTTTGCAAAAAATTATTTACCGTGGGAAGAAAAAGAAGAGAGCTGCCACTTTACGAAAAAGTGACGATAATAGATGTTGCCGCCGAAGGCAAAGCAATTGCCAAGATAGACGATATGGTTGTGTTTGTTCAACACGTTATACCTGGCGACATTGTTGATTTACAAATAACAAAAAAGAGAAAAAAACATATGGAGGCCAATGTGGTTAAATTCCACGAGTACTCTCCTATTAGAATAAAACCTTTTTGCGATCATTTTGGTGTTTGCGGTGGATGTAAATGGCAACCACTACCTTATGCCGAACAGCTAAAATATAAACAAAAACAGGTTAAAGACACTTTAACAAGAGTGGGTCATATTGAGCTTCCTGAGCTTATGCCTATTTTAGGATCGGAAAAAACAGAATACTACCGTAACAAGCTTGAGTTTACTTTTAGTAACAAACGCTGGCTTACAAAAGACGAAATTAACGACGATACTATTCAACAAACAAGTGCCCTTGGTTTTCACGTACCACGTATGTTCGATAAAATTGTTGATATCAACAAATGTTACCTTCAGGATGACCCTTCGAACCCTGTTCGTAACTTTATTAGAGAATACGCTTTTGCTAACGATCTTCCTTTTTTCGACATTAAGAGTCACGAAGGATTCCTTCGCACAATGATTGTTCGGACATCGACAACTGGCGATATTATGCTTATTGTTGTTTTTTATCACGAAGATATTGAAAAGCGCGAAGCTCTTCTGGCAGCTATTGCCGACAAATTCCCAGAAATAACTTCGCTTATGTACGTTATTAATGGTAAGAAAAACGACACTATACAAGATCAGGATATTATTGTTTACAAAGGCAACGACCATATTTTTGAAGAGATGGAAGGCCTACGCTTTAAAATCGGACCTAAAAGTTTTTACCAAACAAATTCAGATCAAGCATACAATCTTTACAAGATTACTCGCGACTTTGCCGAAATTAAAGAGAGTGATACTGTTTACGATCTTTATACTGGAACAGGAACTATTGCCAACTTTGTTGCTCGTGGATGTAAAAAAGTTGTGGGTATTGAATATGTTCCAGAAGCTATTGAAGATGCAAAGGTTAACTCTGAAATAAACAATATTAACAACACCATATTCTTTGCTGGCGACATGAAGAAAGTTCTTAACGAAGAATTTATTGCCAACCACGGACGTGCCGATGTTATTATTTGCGATCCGCCACGTGCCGGTATGGACGAAGATGTTGTTAACACTATTATGGCAGCTGCGCCAGAGCGTATTGTATACGTAAGTTGTAATCCTGCCACACAAGCTCGCGATCTTCAGCTTATGGACAAAATGTATGAGGTAACAAAATGTCAAGCTGTTGATATGTTCCCACACACACACCATGTTGAGAATGTTGTACAGTTAACAAAAAGAAGCTAAAATATTAATATGTAAGATTTACATATATATATCAAAGGTCTTATTAAGCCGGTTGGTGTTTGCATAACCAATCAGAGTAAGAAAAGAGTAAAAAAAATAGACGCGATTAATCGCGTCTATTTTTTTTACTGCTAAATACAAATAAAGTATGATATCACAATAATTATTTCTTACTCTTCTCCTTTGTCGACAACAAACCACAGGCAGCAAAAATATCTTCGCCACGCGACGAACGTATAGTTGTCATTACACCATTCTTTTTAAGAATTTGCTCAAACTCAACCATTTTATTAAAAGGAGTTCCTTTTAAAGGGCTGTCGGGTATTGGGTGAAATTTAATAAGATTCATTCGACACTTAATACCTTTAAGAACTTTAACCAATTCCATGGCATGTTTCGACGAGTCGTTAACTCCATCAAACATAATATATTCAAACGAAACACGTCGTTGTAAACCAAAATCGAAATCGCGAATAACCTCGAGTACCTGCTTAAACGAATAAACCGATTCAATAGGCATCATCTGTTTACGCTCTTGCTCAAAAGGCGAGTGCAAACTAACAGCCAAATGTGCCTGCGAACGCTCTAAAAACTCTTTCATGGCTGGAATAATTCCAATTGTTGAAAGAGTAATACGTCGAGGACTCATAGCGAAACCCCAGTCAGCAGTAAATATTTCGATACTTTTTAAAACCTGCTCAAGATTATCAAGCGGCTCGCCCATTCCCATATAAACAATGTTTGTAAGGTTTTGTCGCTCGGGTAAACTTCGAACCTGGTTAATAATATCGCCAGCCGAAAGATGACCGTTAAAACCCATTCGTGCTGTCATACAAAACAAACATCCCATTTTACAACCAACCTGCGACGAAACACAAAGCGTTGCTCGCTCTTTGTCGGGAATATAGGCCGACTCAATAAAATTATCGTTTGATGTTGGATAAAGATATTTCTTTGTTCCATCAACCGAAGTATCAACTTTTGAATGAGCCGAAGTACCAAAACAATAGTTCTGCGAAAGCTTTTCGCGAGCCACTTTACTAAGATTAGTCATCTGCTCGATCTCGGTAATATCTTTCTGATATAACCATTGAGCAATCTGCTTACCTGCAAACTTTGGCAAACCCAAATTGGTAACAATTTGCTGTAACTCTGTTAATGTCTTTCCTAAAAGCGGCTCTAAACTCATAATAATATTGATTCTAAAAATAAATTTCCGACATTATGTTATTAAACGAAACGCCTTTCTTTATAAGCAGATCGCGCGTATCGACAACCATATTCGGATTGCCGCAAAGATAGTACTTTATATTTTTTAAATTGTTGATGCTGTTAATATAGTCGGTCACTCTACCATTAAAAGTTCCATTAACCAACTCTTTAGTTACACATTTAATAAAATTGCTATTACCAATAACATCAACAATAGTTTTATTAAAATGCAAATATTTATTGTAAGATGTTCCATATATAACCATCTCTGGAAGCTTATGCCCCGATAAAATCATCGACATAAATGGAGCAATACCAGTTCCTGTAGCAATAAAAACCGATTGATTATTCTGATGAATAAAATTGCCAAAAGGTTCTGAAACCTCAACAACATCTCCCTTTTTAAGATTCGACAATAGTGGAGTAAGCAACCCTTCTTCCCTAACTTTATAAAGAATCTGAACAACTTTCGATTTGTTTGACGAACAAATACTATAAAGTCTACCAGCCATTTCGCTATTAATCCTAATGCTAACAACCTGCCCTGGAATAAAATCAAACCATCGGTTAAAGTATAATAAATACACTCCAGGGGCAATAAGTTGATTATTAATTATTGATGTTTTTCTAAATTTCATCACCTAATAACAAATAATATTTTCATTTGTTGAAACAGCTATCGATGTTTAAACTAGACTCTGTTATAAATTAAGGTTGGTTCGTTTGTTCATTAAATTTAAAGGCAGATAAATTCTATTGATAAAATGATAAAAAGATAGTTATTAAGTACTTTAGACAAGGAAATTCTTGCCTTTGTGTTCAATAACGTCGAAAAAAGCGACAATATTCTAGGTTAAACCGACATGAACGTCGAAAAAAGCGACAACATTCTGAGTTAAACCGACATTAACGTAGAAAAAAGCGACAACATTCTAGGTTAAACCGACATGAATGTCGAAAAAAGCGACAACATTCTGGGTTAAACCGACATGAACGTCGAAAAAAGCGACAACGTTCTAGGTTAAACCGACATGAACGTCGAAAAAAGCGACAATATTCTAGGTTAAACCGACATGAACGTAGAAAAAAGCGACAACGTTCTAGGTTAAACCGACATGAACGTAGAAAAAAAGGGACAACAATCTGGGTTAAACCGACATGAACGTCGAAATTTAACCAATAGCCCTTTTGCTAGTAGTGTTCATGATAGTGTATTGAGATTGTTTTTTCATTTATCGTATGTAACTCGCAATTAAAAGTCAATGACTTCTCAATCTATCGATTCTTGGGTGCGTGAAATCCTTTCTCATGCTTCGTTTCATAAAGCATCAGTTTTACAAGCGACACAAGTAAAAATAAAAAAGGGTCTACCTAATTACAGAACATAACCTTTAATTAATAAGGTTTTAAAGTCATTTTATAAGGTTTTTTAAACCACTCATCAGATAACATTACGTACTCAAGATAAGGAAACTTAGAATTTGGGCGAAAAATTATCTTTGCTTGTAAATATTTAAATCTATTAATAGTTATGACAAAGACTAAAGGATTATTTAACAAATTTTTGAACATTACCGAAAAGGCTGGTAATGCGCTACCACATCCGGCAACGCTATTCGCACTTTTTGCAGTTGCTGTTCTGATTTTCTCGGGTATAGCTACCTGGCTTGAATGGGAAGCAATTCATCCTGCAACAAAAGAGTTGGTAAAACCAGTAAATCTTCTCAGTAAAGATGGATTGCACCGAATAATGCTTGAACTTGTTGATAACTTTACTGGATTTGCTCCACTAGGAATAGTTTTAGTTGCTATGCTAGGTATTGGAATTGCCGAAAGTAGTGGACTTATTGGTGCTGGCATTAGACTTATTGTACTAAAATCGCCAAAAAACATGCTGACATTTGTACTTGTTTTTGCAGGTATTCTGTCTAACATGGCAAGTGACGTTGGTTATGTTTTACTTATTCCGTTGGCCGGAGTAATATTCCTTGCAGTAGGACGACATCCTATTGCTGGTATGGCAGCTGCTTTCTCGGGTGTATCGGGAGGATTTAGCGCTAATCTTATTCTTGGAACAATAGATCCTTTGCTGGCTGGTTTATCTACAGAGGCCGCTCAGATTATCGATCCTAATTATGTAGTAAACCCTACTGCTAACTACTACTTCATGGTAGTTTCCACCTTTGTAATTGCTATTGCAGGTACATTAGTTACCGAAAAAATTATTGAGCCTCGATTGGGTAAATACAAAGGCGATGTTGATCCAGAAAACATTGAACGACTATCAAAACAAGAGAAAAAAGGAGTTATTTGGGCAGGTATTTCGTGTCTTATTATGATTGCTATAGCTCTTTGGGGATTATTACCAGAGCATGGTTTTTTAAAAGGAGAAGATGGAACAGTACTTCGCTCGCCATTTATTAAAGGAATTATTTTTGTTCTGGTAATGTTTACAATGGTTCCGGGACTTGTTTATGGGTTTATAACTAAAAAATTTAAGAGCGATGCCGATGTTATGAAAGGAATGACTGATAGCATAAAGACTCTTGCATCATACGTTGTTCTCGTATTTTTTGCAGCTCAGTTTGTAGCATTTTTCAAGTGGAGTAATTTGGGAATTATTTTAGCCATTAACGGAGCCAACGCATTAATGAGTGCTAATATTGGAATTATTCCGTTAATACTTCTATTTATTTTGCTTTCGGGAGTAATAAACTTAGCAATGGGAAGTGCCTCGGCAAAATGGGCTATTATGGCTCCTATATTTATCCCTATGTTTATGCTTATGGGGTATTCACCAGAACTTTCGCAAGTAGTATATCGCATAGGCGACAGTGTTACTAACATAATATCACCAATGATGAGTTTCTTTGCTCTTATCATTGCATACTTTTACAAATACGATAAAAATGCAGGAATTGGAACAATTGTAGCAACAATGATTCCTTACACTTTTGCTTTTTTCCTATTATGGTCGGTATTAATAATAGCATGGGTGCTTCTAGGCTTACCTCTTGGTCCAGGTGTAGATATGTATTATAATGTTGGTTAAATAACCATATATAACAGATTAAAAGGAGTTGCAATGCAACTCCTTTTTTTATATAAAAATATTGCATTTGCATATTATATTTTGATATTTGACATTATCAAAATATAATACATTATGGAAAAAACAAGATGCGCGTGGTGTGGAACCGATCCTCTTTACATTGCCTATCACGATACAGAATGGGGCGTTCCTGTTAAAGACGATAAATTACTGTTCGAATTTTTAATTTTAGAGACATTTCAGGCAGGTTTAAGTTGGATAACCATTCTTCGCAAAAGAGAGAATTTTAGAAAAGCATTCGATAATTTCGATTACAAAAAAATTGCCCTGTATAACGAAGAAAAGACTTTAGAGTTATTGTCTGATGCTGGCATTATTAGAAATAAGCTAAAAATAAAAGCTGCTATTACAAATGCAGTAGCTTTTCAACAAATTCAGAAAGAGTTTGGATCGTTCTCTAATTATATTTGGTCGTTTGTTAATAACAATCCAATTAAAAATAGCTGGAATACTTTAAACGAATTGCCAGCAAAAACCGATTTATCGGATAAAATATCGAAAGATCTTAAAAAAAGAGGTTTTAAATTTGTTGGATCGACCGTAATTTATGCCCATATGCAAGCTACTGGAATGATAAATGATCATATTATTGATTGTTTTCGGTACAACGAAGTGTGAAATTTTCATTTTTTTTAGAAATCACCACTCATACATCTCAAGTATCAAAAAAAAGTTTCATTAGCTTGCTTCTTGTTTTCAGAGCATTACAAATAAACAGAAAAATAATTTAAAAAAAAGTTCAGGAAAGGTTTGCATCGAAATAAATAACCTCTATATTTGCACCGCATTTGAGAAACACGGGGTGTAGCGTAGCCCGGTCATCGCGCCTGCTTTGGGAGCAGGAGGTCGCAGGTTCGAATCCTGCCACCCCGACAAGAATCGTTGGTTCTTAAATAGTAAGTTTTAGGGTTTTTATTAGGGTTATTAGTAGTAATTGAATTTTGGTTTTAATTGGTTTACAATGGGCTGTCGATGAGACAGCCCATTGTTGTTTTATATCCATTTTACTCTACAAAAAAAAAGCCCCGATTACTCGAGGCTTTAGCTTTATATTTTAAATACTATTTTTTCAAATAAGTATCTAACCAATTAAAAAATCTACGTTGCCACAATATTCCATTCTGAGGCGATAACACCCAATGATTTTCTTGTGGGAAATATAAAAATTCGCTTGGTATACCTTTTAATTGAGCAGCATTAAAAGCTGCCATTCCTTGAGTATAAGGAATACGGAAATCTAATCCTCCGTGAACAACCAAAATTGGAGTATCCCATTTGTCAACAAAGTTATGAGGCGAGCCAGCAAACGACTTTTGCGCCACTTTATTATCTTTTTCCCAAGGAGCACCTCCTTTTTCCCAATAATCAAAGAAACTCTCGTCGGTAGTAGCAAACTCCATTTCAGAGTTAAACACTCCACAATGAGCAATAAACGCTTTAAATCGCTTATTATGATTTCCGGCAAGCCAGTATACCGAAAAGCCGCCAAAACTAGCACCAATTGCCCCTAAGCGGGTTTCGTCAACATAAGGCTCTTGCTTTACAACATCAATAGCAGCAAGCAAATCGCGCATTGCCTGACCAGCATTATCTTTTGATATTTGATTTGTCCACTCCTGCCCCATTGCCAAAACTCCGCGACGATTTGGAGCAACAATAATATAATCGTTACTTGCCATAATAGAGAAATTCCAACGATAACTCCAAAACTGACTAAGTGGAGATTGAGGACCTCCCTCGCAATACAAAATAGCTGGATATTTTTTTGTCTTATCGAAATTTGGAGGTAATACAACCCAAGTAAGCATTTGCTTATTATCGGTTGTTGTTACCCAACGCTTTTCAACAGTTGGCATATCCAGCTGGTCTAAAATATTTTTATTTTCGAAAGTAATCTGAGTCTCCTCGCCAGAATCAGGGTTTATCGAGTAGATATCCTCAGGCATTAACATACTTACTTTTGTTCCAATTAAAGTATTATTTGCAAGAGCAACCATATGATAATCGTGAATACCTTGAGTTACCGGAGACAACTTATCTTCTTCGAAATTATAATTGTAAATCTGATGAGTAGCATCTATTCCAACAACAAAATAAAGCTCTTTATCATCGTTGCTCCAGATAATTCCCGAAGGACTATATTCAAAATCTTTCAAATATCTTTTCTTCGAGAAATCTTTTAAATCAATAATAAACAAACGCTCCTGATCAGCCTCAAATCCATCGTGCTCTTGACTTGTGTAAGCTAAAAACTCACCATTATTCGAAAAAGAAGGAAAACGATCGTAACCTTTATTCTCTTCTGTAAGATTCTTTGTTTCGCCAGTCTTAATATTATATAAATAGATATCAGAATTAGTACTAATAGCATAATCCTTTCCATAAAGTTTTTTGCAGCCATAAGCAATGTAGTTACCATCGGGGCTCCACGAAATCTCTTCCATTCCACCAAAAGGCTTTAAAGGTGAATCGTAAGGCTCACTAGGCATAATATCTTTAAGTTCGCCAACAACACCATTATTATAGTCGGCATAAAAAACATGACTAAACAGCTCGTCTTCCCACTGATCCCAGTGACGATACAAAAGATTTGTAATAATCTTTCCTCCAGCTTTTGGAAGATCAGGATAAATATCCTTAACCGATTCTAAAATCTTCACATCTTTAGTAAACATAATACGTTTACCATTTGGCGAATATTTAAAGTTATCAACACCTCCATCGATATTTGTCACCTGAGTTTTATTTGATCCGTCAACATTCATCTCCCAAAGCTGAAGCGAACCCGATTGAGCCGATAGATAACCTATTCTTTTACCATCAGGAGTCCATGAAGCACTATACTCGCCATTAGCAGTAGTTGTTAAACGAGTAGGTATTCCACCTGTTACTGGAACAGTAAACAACTCGCGATTGCTTTTATTCTGCGGAATATCATAATACGCCACACCATATAAGATAGTATTTCCATCGGGAGAAACTTGCGCATCGCCAAGGCGTCCCATCGACCAAAGCACCTCTGGTGTCAATTTTCGATTCTCTATCTTAAGATCTTTACGGAAGATTATATCTTCGGTATTTTCGGCTACTTGGGTCTTGTTATTACATCCAAAAGCAAATATAGCAGCTAAAGGAAGAGCCCATAAAAACAGTTTTCTCATAATTATAGATTTGTTAATTACAAAAAAACGCAATCAAATAAATGATTGCGCTTGTTATATTATATGAATTAATTATTTTTTGATTCATTCATTTTCAAAGAGATTTTCTCGGAAAGCTCAGCTGCTAATTCTGGATTATCTTTAACAAGCTGTTTAACCGACTCGCGTCCCTGCCCAAGTTTTGTATCACCATAACTAAACCACGAACCGCTCTTCTTAATAATTTCAAGATCGACTCCAAGATCAATAATCTCACCCGATTTAGAAATCCCTTCACCATACATAATATCGAACTCAGCTTTACGGAATGGTGGCGCAACCTTGTTTTTAACAACCTTAACACGTGTGCGACTTCCTATAATCTCTTCACCATCTTTTAGCTGGCTAATTCTTCGAATATCTAAACGCAACGAAGCATAAAACTTAAGTGCATTACCACCAGTAGTAGTCTCTGGGTTACCAAACATAACTCCAATTTTTTCACGAAGCTGATTAATAAACACACAACAAGTATTTGTTCTATTAATGCTTGCTGTAAGCTTACGAAGTGCTTGCGACATTAAACGAGCCTGAAGCCCCATACGCGAATCACCCATTTCACCCTCGATTTCTGCTTTTGGAGTAAGAGCAGCAACAGAGTCGATAACCAAAATATCGATTGCTCCTGAACGAATTAAATGATCGGCAATTTCTAGTGCTTGCTCACCATTATCTGGTTGAGAGATGAAAAGATTTTCGGTATCAACGCCAAGCTTTTCAGCATAAAAACGATCGAAAGCATGCTCTGCATCAATAATAGCAGCAATACCACCAGCTTTTTGAGCTTCGGCAATAGCATGAATAGCCAAAGTTGTTTTACCCGACGATTCTGGCCCGTAAATTTCAACAACTCTTCCTTTTGGAAATCCACCAATACCAATTGCTGCATCAAGAGCAAGCGACCCCGTAGAGATAGCAGGAACATCTTGAACAACATTGTCGCCAAGTTTCATAATAGCTCCTTTTCCGTAGCCTTTTTCAATTTTGTCTAAGGTAAGCTGTAAAGCTTTTAACTTATCTGCGTTAACTTCTTTTGCCATAATTTTTTATATATTATTTTCTTTTAATTCTATTGTATAATTGTATCGCTTTTGATTTTGATTCCAGATATATTTTGCATACAAATAACCAATTATTAAAAATACAGAGTATCTAATAATTGTCTCAACCGAAGTAAATCGATGAATTAGCTCTTGTTTTGATGAATCTGAAAAACCATCAAAAATTAAATAAACAAATGGAATAATGGTAGCTGTAAACAAACTCCATGAAATCCACAATGTAACAATATACTTTGTTTTGCCCCTATTTTGGCAACTCTCCCATTTTTTCAACTGTCTATCTGTAAACGGCCTCATTTTAAATATCATTACAATCCAATTGTTCAGTTTATTTCTATCACCAAAACAGATAAAAATTATTAATCTTCAATATTTAACAACTCAATAATTTGTTGAGTATGCTCTTTTGTTTTTACTTTTTTAATGATATTCTGAATTAAACCATCTTCATCGATAATAAAAGTTGTACGAATTACACCTTCGTACTCTTTACCATAAAGTTTCTTCAAACCCCAAGCACCATATTCCTTAAGTATATCTTTATTGGTATCGGCAATTAAATAAAAAGGAAGATCATGTTTAGCACTAAATTTATTGTGCGAAGCGTCACTATCGGGGCTAACACCAATAACAATAAAATTATGAGCTGTAAGCCAAGCGTAATTATCGCGTAGGTTACAAGCTTCTGCAGTACAACCTGGAGTATTGTCTTTTGGATAAAAATAAAGAATTACCTTTTTTCCTTTAAACGACTCTAAACTTATCTTTTGTGAATTATGCGATACTGTCGAAAAAACTGGAGCTTTATCTCCTTCTCTTAAATGTGTCATTAGTAATGTTTTAAAATTCTTAAATTCAGCAAATTGTGATCAAGCTGTAAAAGAGCTTAAATCTACAAAATTTTATTGTAATCATTATAAACAGTTAAACCGAATAATAGTTTTATGATATTTTATTATTAAAAATCATTTCGCTTTTATATTGCAGACCTATTTAAATAATTCTATTTTTAACGGTTGAAATCTCTTCTGT
>JAFGOQ010000081.1 GCA_016926405.1 Bacteroidales bacterium | reverse complement strand
CTTATAAAAAAAGTGATTTTTAACATCTTTTTTATGTTAACAAAGTGTATAAAATCAATTATTAAAATAGAATAACTTTTCTAGGATTTTATTTTTTTGATTTGGCATGAAATAAAAAATGATTTTTCCAATTGAATTTTATCATTTTCTATGAAAAATAATTAACCGTTACAATCCCCAATATTTAATAACTTTCAACAAAATGTTTATTTGTGTATAAGTTGTAGAAAACCTATGTATAAGTCGAAGTTAAAAATATTAATAGTTAAATATCAACGAATTAAATAGAGGTGTATTTTGTTAAAAACAATAATACACAATCTTTTTTATACATTTTGTTTTTTACTATGAGCAATTTCAATATTAAAAAAAACTATAAGGCTTAACCTGTTTTGTATTTTAGTAATATCTGATTTACCTTTGAGGCTTAAATACCTTTAGATAATAGTTATATAATATGGAAAAATATAGAATTGCTCTTTCGTGCGATCATGCAGGTTTTAAAACAAAAGAGATTATTATTAAGTATTTAATTTCGCAAGGACACGAGATTAAAGACTTCGGATGCTTTTCGGAAGAGAGTGTAGATTATCCTGATTTTGCACATAAAATGGCTTCGGTTGTTAATAACAAAGAATATAACTTTGGTATAGCACTGTGTGGCAGTGGAAACGGTATTAACATGACTGCTAACAAACATCAAGGAGTACGTTCGGCTTTGTGTTGGACTACTGAAATTAGCGAACTAGCTCGTCAGCATAACGACGCTAATGTTTGTTCTATTCCTGCTCGTTTTGTTTCGGAAGATTTAGCTTTAGAAATTGTTAAAGTATTTTTAGCAACTCCTTTCGAAGGTGGTCGTCACCAAAATAGAATTAATAAAATTCCAGTTAGATAGGGATAAGAAGAATAAAAAAGCCGCCGCATAATTAACTTTTGCGGCGGCTTTTTTATTGGCTACTATTCTATTTTTTCTTTATTTACAGCTTTTTTTCTTTTACGATTATTCTTCTTTGTATCTACCTCATCTCTTATTTTTGTTAATCGTATTTCTACAATAGTCATCATTTGCAGTACAAATAATGTAAGTAAGGTTATAAGAATAGCGCCACCAAGATATCCAAATCCAGCCAAACTACCTATGGCAGCTAAAATCCAAATAGTAGCAGCCGAGGTTATACCTTTTATACTTCCTTGTTCTGATATTATTAATCCAGCACCCAAAAAACCAACACCTGTTACAATTTGACCAAGAACACGAGCAGCACTATCGTCGGGCTGAAGAAACTTTGCAATAGTAATAAAAGTGTAAGCACCTATACAAACAAGAATACTAGTTCGTATGCCAGCAGGTTTTTTGTACCATTCGCGTTCAAGTCCAATAAGGAATCCACACAAAACAGCAACTAAACACGATTTAATATCGAAAGGAGTAATATCAATAAATTCATTCATAATAGAACATTTTTTCAAGTGTTAAGTTAGTAAATTTTAAAAAGATGAATCTTCTACTAAACGATTATGTTAACAAATATGTTTACCGAAGAATAACGACACATTATAGTCTGTATATTTGCGCACTTAAAATCGAGTTTTATGGCAAGTATATTTAAACCAAAATTCTTTACACTGTTAAAGGCAGGTATCTCTAAAGAGACAATAAAAAAAGATCTTTTTGCTGGAACTATTGTTGGTATTGTAGCTATTCCGCTATCAATAGCCTTTGCTGTTGCATCGGGTGTTTCGCCCGAGAAAGGATTGATAACAGCAATATTTGCTGGTTTTTTTGTTTCTCTGTTTGGTGGCAGTAGAATTATGGTGGCTGGCCCAACTGGCGCTATGATAATTGTTATATATGGAATTATTCAACAATATGGTTTCGATGGGTTAGTAATATCATCTATTATTGGAGGATTGATACTTATATTATTTGGTCTTTTCAGGTTAGGATCGGTTCTTAAATATATTCCACGTCCTCTAATGTTGGGTTTTAATAGTGCAATTGCTGTTCTTATTTTTTCAACTCAGATAAAAGATGCATTTGGTCTTAATGTAGAGAATATACCTTCAGGCTTTTTAAATAAATGGGCATTCTATTTTACAAATATTCACACCTTTAATTATGTTGCTGTTGGTCTTACAATAGTTACCATTCTTATAACTGTATACTCGAAAAAAATCACTTCTAAAATACCAGGATTATTTCTAGCAATAGTTGTAGTAACAGGTATTTCAACAATATTTAATCTTCCAGTATCAACAATTAAAACAGTATTTGGTAATATACCTGTAAACATACATCTTAGCATTCCTAATTTTGACTTTGCAAATATTACCGATTTCATAAAACCTGGTTTTACAATAGCTATTTTAGGTGCAATGGTGTCGTTATTAACAGCTGTTGTTGCCGATGGTATGATTGGTGGTAAACACCGTTCGAATACCGAGTTAATAGCTCAAGGAATAGCAAATATTATTACTCCGCTTTTTGGAGGAATTCCTGCAACAGGAGCAATAGCACGTACAGCTACAAGTGTAAAAAATGGAGGAAGAACACCAATTGCTGGTATGTTTCATGCTGTTGTAATATTATTAATTATGTTGGTATTTGGACGTTGGGCTATGCTTATCCCTATGTCGTGTTTGGCAGGTATTTTAATTGTTGTTTCATATAATATGAGTGAATGGCGATCGTTTAGATCGATTTTAAAAGGGTCGAAATATGATGGTGCTGTTCTTTTATCAACATTTTTATTAACCATTTTAG
>JAFGOQ010000080.1 GCA_016926405.1 Bacteroidales bacterium | reverse complement strand
TGTAATCTATTTTATGAGCGGTAATGTAATTCCTGTTGCTTACTCTTATTTTATTATAAACATTGGTCTTTTGGCTATTGCTCTTAAAATATTGGGCAAGAGTTTTGGAATAAAGACTGTGTTTGGAATTGTTGTGTCGTCAATATTCTTTTTCTTTTTACAAAAATATATTACAGAGCCTGTTGTAAAGGAGAGATTCATGGCTGCTATTATTGGTGGAGTTATGAGTGGTAGTGGTATTGCACTTACTTTTACTCAAGGGGGTAGCTCGGGCGGAACCGATATAATTGCGTTAATAATTAATAAATATCGAAATTATAGTCCGGGAAGTTTGATATTGATAATGGATATTATTATCATTGGCTCCTCGTTTTTTGTGTGGACAGACAAGCCTATGGCCGATCGTATAGAGACGCTAATGTATGGTGGAGTAATGATGGCAGTTGTGGCTTATTCTATTGATATGGTGGTTACAGGAGCAAGTAAATCGTTACAGTTGTTTGTTTTTTCTACAAAATATGAGGCTATTGCCGAACGAATTACGAAAGAGAAAAATCGTGGTGTTACTGTTATGGATGGCGTTGGTTGGCATTCAAAAAAAGATCAAAAGGTTCTTGTTATTATGATTAGAAAGGCCGAGTCATCAGGGATATACAGTATCATTAAACAAGAAGATCCAGAAGCTTTTATGTCGGTAAGTTCGGTAATGGGAGTTTACGGAAAAGGTTTTGACCTAATGAAGAAATAAAATTAATAAATGAGTATAACAAAGAAATTTAGTTTCTCGATTTTAGCTATTGCAGCAGTTGTTTGTGGATTGTTACTTTTTACACATACAACAACTGCCGAGCCAGAAATAATTATTACATCTACCGATAGTTTAAGTATTGCTGAATGTAATTTGGAGGTTCCTTATTCGCCACTTCCTAATTGTGATGATTACGAGGTGAAATCGAAAAAAATTAAGTGGGGTGAAAACTTAGCTGTTATACTTCATAAAAAGACTCAATTACCAGATAGTATTATTTATAAGTTAATTGATAGTACAAAATCGGTGTTCGATCTTCGTAATTTTAAGGCAAACTGCAGATACGAGTTGTTTTCCGATAGTTTAGATAACTTACGATATTTAGTTTACAAACATTCTATTACCGAGTCGGTAATATTAGATATTGACTCGGTTAAGGCAAAGTATTATAAGATTCCAACAAAAACAGTAAAGCAAATTCGTACAGCAACTATAGAAAGTTCGTTGTGGAATGCCATGATTGATAATAATATTAATCCTATGGTTGCTAATGAGCTGTCGGAAATATATGCTTGGACTGTCGATTTCTTTGGTCTACAAAAGGGTGATTCGTTTACAATTTGTTACGATGAGGAATTTGCAGATACTGTTTCTGTTGCTATTAAAAAAGTTTACTCAGCGGTTTTTAACCATAATAACGAGAAATTTTACGCTTTTAGTTATTCGCAGAATGGTAACGAAGGTTTTTGGGACGAGAATGGTAAAAGTTTAAAAAAGTCATTTCTAAAAGCACCATTAAAGTATGCACGTATAAGCTCTAAATTTTCAAATAGTAGATTTCATCCTGTTTTGCGAATATATCGCCCTCATTCTGGAATAGATTACGCAGCACCTTCAGGAACTCCTGTTTATTCTGTTGGCGATGGAGAGGTTGTTGCTAAAGGTTACAGTAAATCGGCAGGAAACTATGTTAAGATAAAGCACAATAGTGTTTATACTACTCAATATAATCACTTCTCTCGTTTTGCTAAAGGATTGCGAAAAGGACAACGAGTAAAGCAAAAGCAATTAATAGGTTATGTTGGAAAAACTGGTTATGCTACAGGCCCGCATTTAGATTATAGAGTATTTATGAATGGAAAGGCCGTTAACCCTTTAAAAGTTAAAGCTCCACCAGTAGATCCTATTAAAGCCGAATTTGTTGATGACTTTAATAGAGTTAAACAACTTCAGATATTAGAATTAGGACAAAATAAAAAAGCTACCACTTAAGGTAGCTTTTTTATTATATTTTGAATTATTAATTTTTTAGTTCTAAAACCTTTGCTATTGCTTTAGGGAAGAATTCGTATTCTAACTTGTGAATTTTATTGGCAATATCTTCGGCCGAGTCGGTTGGTAATAAATCAACTTCGTGTTGTTCAATAATATCACCTTTATCGTATTCGTTATTCACAAAATGGATAGTAACACCCGATTTAGGCTCGTTATGTTCCTTTACTGCCTTATGAACATTCATGCCATACATGCCCTTACCGCCGTATTTTGGTAGAAGAGCAGGATGTATATTGATGATTTTATTAGGATATGAATCAATAAGATAATTGGGAATAAGCCACAAGAAGCCAGCAAGAACAATTAAGTCGATTTCTGACGAATTTAGTTTATTTAACAATTCCTGAGAGTTGTAAAAATTGTCTCTATTAAATACAAAACAATTTATTCCAAGATTCTTGCATCTCTCTATAACAAAAGCATTTGGGTTGTTTGTGTAAACCGAATCGATAATAATATCAGGGTTGTCTTTGAAATGGTTATAGATATTCTCTACATTTGTACCTGAACCCGATGCAAACAAGGTAATTCGTTTCATAATTAGTTAATTAAATAGGTGTGTTTTTATAAAAATGAATAAAAAAAAGCAAATTTATTCAGTCATTATGCAAAGGAAAAATAAAAAAACTTATTTTTGTCGCGCAGAAATATAATTTTTTTGTTTTTTAAGAAGATATGTATTTCTTTGCAGAGTTAATTCTAGTATTAATTAAATAATTAAAGTTATGTCTGATATTTCAGCAAGAGTAAAAGCAATTATTGTTGACAAATTAGGAGTTGATGAGAACGAAGTAACAATCGAAGCAAGCTTCACTAATGACTTAGGTGCTGATTCTTTGGATACAGTAGAGCTAATCATGGAATTTGAGAAAGAATTCAACATCAGCATTCCAGATGATCAAGCAGAAAACATCACAACTGTAGGCGACGCAATTAAATACATCGAAGAAAACGCAAATTAATTTTTTGTTAAATTAATTTGAAAACCTCACATTATATGGAATTAAAACGAGTAGTAGTAACAGGAGTTGGAGCATTTACACCAGTAGGTAAAGATGTGGCCACTTTCTGGGATAATCTAGTGAACGGAGTCAGTGGTGCTGATTTGATTACGCACTTCGATACTTCGAAGTTTAAAACCAAATTTGCGTGCGAGGTTAAGAATTACGATTCAAAAGACTATTTCGACCGCAAAGAGTCAAAAATGCTTGACTTGTATGCTCAATATGCAATTATTGCTGCTACACAGGCTGTTGAAGACGCAAAGTTTGATTTGGAAACTTTAAACCTTAACAAAGCAGGTGTAATTTGGTCATCAGGTATTGGTGGTATTCAGACCTTTTTGGAAGAAGCTAGGAATTTTTGTGCGGGAGATGGAACACCTCGTTTCTCTCCTTTCTTTATTCCTAAGATGATTTCGGATATTGCTGCTGGCCATATTTCTATAAAATATGGTTTCCGCGGTCCAAATTTCGGAACTGTTTCTGCTTGTGCATCATCAACTCATGGTTTGATTGATGGTTTTAATTATATCCGTTTAGGAAAAGCTAATACATTTGTTGTTGGTGGATCTGAAGCTTCTATAAACGAAGCTGGTATGGGTGGATTTAACGCTATGCGCGCTATTTCTACTAATAACGACGAGTATAAAACAGCTTCTCGTCCATTTGACGCTACTAGAGATGGTTTCGTTATGGGAGAAGGTGCAGGAGCAATAGTCCTAGAAGAATACGAGCACGCAATTGCGCGTGGTGCAACTATTTATGCAGAGATGATTGGTGGAGGTATGTCTGCTGATGCTTATCACTTAACTGCACCACATCCTGATGGTTTGGGTGCTAAACTAGTGATGGAAAATGCATTAGAAGATGCTAATCTTAAGCCAGAAGATGTTGATTATATCAATGTTCATGGTACAGCTACTCCTCTTGGCGATGTTGCCGAATTGAAAGGTATTCAAGAAGTTTTCGGAGATCACGCATTTAAAATGAATGTTAGTTCTACAAAATCTATGACAGGTCACCTTCTTGGTGCTGCAGGAGCTGTTGAAGCTTTGGCTGTTATCCTATCTATTAAGAACGACATGATTCCTCCAACAATTAACCATAATACACCTGATCCTAATATTGATAGCCGTTTTAATTTGACTTTAAATAAAGCTCAAAAACGTGTGGTTAATGTAGGTATCAGTAACACTTTTGGTTTTGGTGGTCACAATGCTTCAGTTGTATTCAAAAAATTCGAAAAATAAATTGACAATTTTTTATTACCTACAACATAAAATAAAGCTTCTTTTCTCTCGAGAAAGGAAGTTTTATTTGTTTTTACAGAAACATGTTTATGTAAAACCTCTAAATATTTTTCTGTATAAAGCTGCTTTATCCCACAAGTCATCACCAGTACATGATAAAAATGGCGTTGCAGTAAACAACGAACGATTGGAATTTCTGGGAGATGCTATTTTAGATTCTATAATTGGGGAGTATTTATACCGTAAATTTCCTAATGAGCAAGAGGGCTTTTTATCCAAAATACGATCTAAAATTGTATCCAGAGATACATTAAATCAAGTTGCATGCGACGTTAAGCTTAACCATTTAGTGACTTCGTTAACCAGCCACAATAAATCGAAGAAAAATTTATATGGAAACGCTTTCGAGGCGTTTGTTGGTGCTGTTTATCTTGACAGAGGATATAAATACACTTATAAATGGATTACTAAGAGAATATTGCACCGACATATAAATATGCGTACAATACTTCTAACTGAGTCGGACTTTAAAAGCAGGCTAATAGAGTGGTGTCAGAAAAATCGAAATACTATTGTGTTCGAGACTTTTGAGGCTACAAGTGTAAAAACTAAGAAATCGCTTTTTGTTGCAGCAATATATATCAACAAAATCCGTAAAATTGAAGGGGTTGGACTATCCAAAAAAGAGGCCGAACAAGATGCTTCTAAAAATTTATACCCCGAAGTTTTCCCACAAAAGCAAATTTAGTTTTAGTATATAAAAAAAGAGTTGTCATCGCGACAACTCTTTTTTTATATTTTTAAACCTAAAAATTAACTATGAAAAAGTATACAATTAATTGCTCTCATTTAAATTGCATCTTCAAGTGTAAAAGTATATGTAAATTAGGTTAACTGCATTTAACGAAAGTTAAAGTATGTTAACCCCTTGTGGTTTATTGATTTTTGTAAACTAGATTTGTAACAGAAGAAAAATCTATTATCCTTATATGAACAAGAAAATTCTAAAACTTATTATTGTGCTTATTAGTATAGCCTCGGTTATGCTTATTTTATTCCAATCAGTTTGGATTAATGAGTCTTTAGGGATCAAAAAGCAGCAGTTTGATCACGGTGTTAATAAGTCGTTAATAAGCATAAACAGAGTTATAGAGGAGTTGGAAGTTGTTAATCATTCCCTAAATTATCTTGATGCTGACAATAATAAACAGCGATTAATAACAGGTAATTATAATACTCTTACACAGAGTAAAAATAGTATCACTAGTAAATTGCATGAGCAGCGTTTTTTTAAGCTTCGAGATATTGATTCGCTTCAAATACCAAGGTTAAGGAATATTTATAGTAGTGATACTAGTTTTAATTATAGAAATAATTTTTCGTTAAAAAATAAAAGTAAGTACTCCGATGTTCAGTCGTATGCTAATATTTCCAATCGTACGGTAATGGTAGAGCTTATTGAGAATAAGCTTATTCAAATTGAAATGAATATCGAAGATAGAATTAGCAAGCAGCTACTTGATTCGGTTATTACCAGTGAATTGATTAAAAATGGAATTTATACTAAATATATTTATAGAGTAGTAGATAATTTGGATAAAACCATCTTTGCATCCGACACAAATAGAAGTAAATTCTCGAAGCGATTATATAGTACTCGACTTTTTCCCGACGATGTTGTTTCAAAGCCTAGTTTTCTGGAAATTGTTTTTCCTTC
>JAFGOQ010000079.1 GCA_016926405.1 Bacteroidales bacterium | reverse complement strand
TGGAATGATTTTTAACGATAGTTTTATGCAGGTTGCTTCGCTTTTCCCCGAAGGAGGTGGCTATTCGTCGTTTCTGCATGGTAAAGTGGTAGATATGTTCTACTTCCCTATTGCGAAAGGAACTTATCCTAGCTGGTTTCCTTTTAATGCTAACGAGCCATTTATATTCTTCAGACCTGTATTTAATATTGCCGATTCAGCCATCTCTATTGGTGTTGCAATAATAATACTCTTTCAACGAAAGTTTTTCTTGAAGAAATAGTACCTATTAATAAGATTAGATAATTACATAATATATGTATTAAAAGCTGCTCCAAATGGGGTGGCTTTTTTTATTTCTAATGCACTGTTGTTACTCTGGTATTTAGTTGAATTTTATTAGTGTTCTGTGCTTGTGAGTATTCTACTTATAAAGTATAAGTTGGGTAATATTAATACAATAATAATGGGGCGGTTTGTTTTATGAAACGAAGCATGAGAGAGGATTTCACAAACACAAGTAATACAATAAAATGAGAGTTACATAAGACAAATTAAAAGAATAAGTCTCACATAAAATCCTCTACTTATTGTTCGTTTGACTAAAGTATGAGACAAAAAAAAGCTGCCCGTTTGAGCAGCTCTTAATATTATTTATAGTTATCGATTAGTCAATAATCTCGTTTCTTAAAACATCAATTTTGTTAGATATAGTGATAAGTTTTTCGTCAGTGAAGTCTTCACCTATTAACTCAATCTCAGCTTTAAGATCAATAAATTTAGCCTTAAGGTTAGCAATAGCTTCGTTATCTTTATGTTGTTCCATTATCTCAATAAGCTTCTCAAGAGGAGTAACTTGGCTAGTAATAATGTTTTTCATATCCTCGTTATTATCCGAGATAAGAGCAACTTGCGAAGTAAGATACATTGCCTCTAACCAGCTACCAGACATTACGAAAACAGAAAGATTGTCTTTACCGTTGTTAACAAGATATTCGTACGACTCGAAAAAAGCATCGGTAATAATTTCGATAGTTTTTTGCTTGTCATCAATGTTTTTCTCAATTGATTCTGCCATTTCAGCATTGAAACCTGTAGTGATTTGAAGGTCTTCAACTAATTGCTTGCAGTTTTTAAGATAATTCATTGTCTCTTGCTTCTGGTGGTATGTAGTGGCATAACTTAAGTCGGCACCATAAACACCTAGGTTAAGAGCTTTTTTGGTATCGGTAAAATATTTCTCCATGTTAGTAACAGGATTGTTAATACCGATAATGTAACCAGCTCCAGCCTTGCTTAAAAGACCAATAATGTCGTATGAAGTAGGAATAGGATACTTTGCTATTTCTTTGAATGTTTTCTCCTTTTCAGCTTGCATAGCATCTGGCTTTTTGCTCTCGTTATTACCTGTATTACAAGCAGACATAACAAACGCAGCAAGAAGCACTGTAGATAATAATTTTACTCTTCTCATATTGTCAGTAATTTAGTATGTTTTAAAAACTGCAACTAAGATAGTAATTTTTGAATAAAAATGTTCTTTGTGTATTTTTTTGCTATCAACTAAGGATGGTGATTTTACCCCTGTTTAATGTTAACTGCTGCTTTATTGTGTTAAGAATGATTATCTGTTGTGATAGCTTGTCAATTTCTTCTGGATTGTTTGACTGCTGTGCAACAGCTATTTTTTGGCCTAGCGATTTTAAAGCCTCCAGTATTTTATGTGTTTTGTATGCAACTACTGTTTGAGGGATTATCTCTTGTAGTTTATCTATTTCGGTTTCAATAAACGAATCGTGCTTGGTCCAAATCTTACTCATCTCGTATTTCGATGTGTATAAATCGGCAGCAATATTCTGAATCTCACCTATTTTATGTTGAGTAAAATGTCTTTGAATCTCTTCTTCGCTTTTATCGGCAACAGATTTGTATTCTTTTAGAACAAAAGCAAATATCTCGCTTTCAAACTCTAGTTCGTCGGCCTCAATTTCGGCTATTATAAAGTCGGAAACAGTTGTTTGTAGTGTTTGATTTGTTTCATCGGTATACTCTTCAAAAATCTCTGTGCCATATTTAAAAAGTAGTCTGATAATCTCTTTTTCTAAAAGTTCCGATTTTGAGTTTAGAGGTTTTAGATTTACTGGTGTAATGGTACGAGGCTGCTGATAATTTGTGTATTGCTGAGTACCTCCACCTTTAGCCGAAAGGTATTTATTTAGCTCGGTATAAAGCGTTGGCTCGCCCATATCCATCATGGCGCTACACTCTTTTATGTAGATAGATCGCGTAATGCTATCAGGAATAAACGATATCGAACGAATAATATCGGTAATCATTTGTGCCCTTTTTACAGGGTCATTCTTCGAATCGTCTATCAGTATTTTTGTTTTAAACTGAATAAAATCGGACTGATTCTCTTTTATATAATCGATAAACTCTTGCGAACTACGCGATTTAGCAAACGAATCGGGATCTTCGCCATCGGGTAAAAGAACAACTTTTACGTTTAGCCCCTCTTCTAGAATTAAGTCAATTCCGCGCATCGATGCTTTAATACCTGCTGCATCGCCATCGTAAATAACAGTAATATCTTTAGTAAAACGCTTAATAAGTTTTATTTGCTCTACCGTTAACGCTGTTCCCGACGAGGCTACAGTATTTTCAATTCCCGACTGGTGCATCGATAAAACATCGGTGTAACCCTCAACCATAAAGCAGCGGTTGTGTTTTATTATGCTCGATTTAGCCTGAAAAAGTCCGTAAAGAACGTTACTCTTATGATAAATTTCCGACTCTGGTGAGTTCAGATATTTGGCTATTTTTTTATCTGCCTTTAGTGTTCTACCACCAAAGCCAACAATTTTACCCGACAATCCGTGAATAGGAAACATTACACGACCAGCAAAGCGATCGAACATGTAATTGTCTTTGGAGATGGTTAATCCAGTTTGTGTTAGGTATTCTAGTTTATAGCCTTTTTCTACTGCGTAATTAGAGAAAGCAGCACGTTCTTCTAGCGAATATCCTAACGAGAATTTATTGATTGTCTCTTCGGTAAAACCACGCTCCTTAAAATAACTAAGACCAATATTTTTGCCTTCGGCGTGATGAAAAAGAGTGTTGGTAAAATGCTTGCCAGCAAATTCGTTAACAATTAATAAACTTTCGCGAATGTTTCGTTTTTGAATCTCTTCGGCCGAAGCTTCCTCCTGCTCTTCTATATCTATATTGTACTTTTTTGCCAAGTATCGAAGAGCTTCGGGATACGAAAATTTTTCGTGCTCCATGATAAAGCTAACAGCATTACCTCCTTTTCCCGACGAGAAATCTTTAAAGATTCCTTTGGCAGGAGAAACAACAAACGAGGGAGTTTTTTCGTCAATAAACGGACTTAATCCCTTGTAATTTGTACCAGCACGCTTAAGGCTAACAAAGTCGCTAATAACCTCAACTATATCGGCTTGCTCAAATATTTTGTTTATTGTTTCTTGCTTTATCATATATGGAATTGTCTGTGTGCAAATTTAATAGTATTAATTTATTTTAAGCTACGGTGTTAATAATTAGTAATAACTTAATTCAATTGAAAGGGCGAAATAAAAAATCTACTAATGCTATCTTTGTAAAATTGAATAGCTTTCAATTGCTATTTAAAATTGTCAAATAGCAATGTCTTCGAAGTAAATTACGATAGTTAGAATCTGTTTGCTTTGGTAGAGTTTGAGAGTGTTGAATAAGTTTAAAAATTGATTACAAGAATAAAATGAAACGAATTGTTGTTCTAAGTGGCGCAGGGATTTCTGCAGAAAGTGGTTTGCGAACTTTCCGCGAAATGGGAGGATTATGGGAAGAGTATGATGTTATGGAAGTGGCTAGTCCGCAGGCATGGCATAAGAATCCTGAATTGGTTATGCGTTTTTATAACGAGCGTCGTAAACAACTTTATAGTGCTCAGCCAAATAATGGTCATAAAGCTCTGGTCGATTTAGAAGATCATTTTATTGTAAATATAATAACCCAAAATGTTGACGATTTGCACGAGCGTGCGGGTAGCTCGTCGGTTATCCATTTGCATGGTGAGTTAAAGAAATCGCGCAGTCAAATAGATTATAATTTAATTTATGATATTGATGGTTGGGAACTTAAATTTGGCGATAAGTGCGAAAAAGGATCTCAGCTGCGACCTCATATTGTTTGGTTTGGCGAAGAGGTGCCTGCCCTCGATCAGGCTATTCCTATTGTTGCCGATGCCGATATATTAATAATTGTTGGTACTTCGCTTAATGTTTATCCAGCAGCAGGATTGGTTAATTATGCTCCCTCCGACTGTCAGTTGTTTCTTGTTGATCCTAATTCAATTGATTCGTATATAAATAACAAAGTTACCTTTATTCAGAAAAATGCAGGAGAAGGTTTACCTTTGCTTGTAAAGCAGTTAATAGAAAGTAATAAATAATGGAAAAACAGAAAATTGTTGTTGCCATTACTGGAGCCTCGGGCTCTATTTATGCGCGTTTGTTATTGCAGCATTTACAGAAGTTAAAAGATCAACTTTTTGAAGTGTCGGTAGTGTTTTCCGATAATGGGAAAAATGTTTTTGTCTTCGAAGAGGGTGAGGATAATTACAATAATATTCCTTTTAATAGATATAACAATAATGACTTTTTTGCCCCTTTTGCTTCTGGTTCGGCAAAATACAATGCTATGGTAATTATTCCCTGCACAATGGGAACAATGGGGAAAATTGCCCACGGAATAGCCGACGATTTAATTTGTCGTGCTGCCGATGTAATGCTTAAAGAGCGCCGTAAACTTATTATTGTGCCACGCGATATGCCCATGAATCTTATACACATTAGGAATATGGAATCGATTACTTTAGCTGGTGGTATTATTTGTCCTGCAATGCCATCGTATTATAGTAAACCAAAAACAATTGAAGAGCTTGCGGCCACTGTTGTAAACAGAGTAATCGATCTTATTGGCCTAAAAAACGAATCGTATAGATGGGGAGAATAATAATATATATGATGTGATATTTTTGATGTAGAAACATGACTGTATGATATCGTACTGTCATCGTTTAAAATGGTTTATTAGTTGATAATATTATAATTTTGGAATCTTCTAAATCATCATGTTACTAATTCACTATTTCACTTCATTAAGTTATAATAACTAAAAACTAGCCATGAAACTAAACATAGAAGGTGCAATACAAATTGAAATACCTAGTGAGTTTAAAACTTATGTAAGCGAAGAGCATTTTGCTAACTGCATTCAGTGTGGTTGTCATTTGCTTGACGATGACAAGGAATATTTCATCGAGAAAATAGTTAAAGACAATCAGGTAGAGTTGGAATATGCCATTTGTACCGATTGTATGGAGAAAGTAGACATAAAGCTTAGCGACGAATCGAAAGAGAATATTAAGAATTTTATGGAGTCGCGATCAACTAATATGATTTCGAATTTAATATTAATGGATGCTGGCGAAACCGATTATAAAAAATGGCTAGAGAGTTGTATTGTAACAGGAGAGCCGTTTGCAAACGATGATGAATACCAGATTGCAGCACACTGTGTGGGCAAAAAGATGGTGCTATCTATTATGCCATATAAAATAAGCTTTAAGGCAATGGAGCAAATGCAAGATCTTTTGTCGGCACAAACAAAAGAGGAACTCGATAATTTTAAAAAGCAAAATCTAGATCTTCCTCCCGAGCTATTTCAGATGCTCACTAAAAAGCCCTTTGTTTTTGTGTAACACAAAACCCTTTGATTAGTAAAACATTTTATATTTTTGTTTCTTTATAAGAGATAAGCAAAAAACATTATATATGGAAAGAGTAGTAAGTGGTATCAGATCGACAGGTAACCTACACTTAGGTAACTATTTTGGTGCCCTAAAGAATTTTATTAAGATGCAAAACGAGAACGAGTGTTTCTTCTTTATTGCCGACTATCACTCGTTAACAACTCATCCTACCCCTGCTAACTTACATGGAAATGTTCGTCAGGTGTTAGCCGAATATTTAGCTGCTGGTATCGATCCAGAGAAGGCTACAATATATGTGCAAAGCGATGTGCCAGAGGTTGCCGAGTTGTATCTTCTTTTAAATATGAATGCATATGTTGGTGAACTTGAACGCACAACGTCGTTTAAAGATAAGGTTCGTAAAGATCCAAATAACGTTAATGCAGGACTACTTACCTACCCTGTTTTAATGGCTGCCGATATTATTATGCATCATGCAACTAAGGTTCCTGTTGGTAAAGATCAGGAGCAAAATCTTGAAATGGCGCGTAAGTTTGCTCGCCGATTCAATAATATGTATAAGCACGATTACTTTGTTGAACCAGAACCTTTTAATTTTGGTGCCGAGTTGGTTAAAGTTCCAGGATTAGACGGATCGGGTAAAATGGGTAAGTCTGAAGGTAACGGACTGTTTTTATTTGACGACGAAAAGGTTATTCGCAAAAAAGTTATGCGCGCAGTAACCGATGCTGGTCCTACAGTTCCTAACTCTCCAATATCGGAGCCTATTCAGAATATCTTTACAATTATGGATTTGGTATCTACACCAGATACTGTTGCTTTCTTTAAAGAGAAATACGCCTCGTGCGAAATTCGTTATGGCGATCTTAAGAAACAACTTGCCGAAGACATTATTACGGTTATTAATCCTATTCGCGAGAAAATTCTTGATAACTATAATAACGAAGAGTATTTGCGTAAAGTTTCTCGTATGGGAGCCGAAAAGGCTCGCGAAAGCGCTGCTAAAACAGTTAGAGAAGTGCGCGAAATTATTGGTTTTAAACCTTTTTAAAATAATATATAACAATAAAAAAATAGGGTGTTGCAAACTGCAACACCCTATTTTTTGTTTATCTGTGTATACTATTTAATTAACTAAATAGTATAGTTCTAATATCTATTATTATTTAAGCAACACCTCGGCAGCGCCAAGTTCGTAGCCTTCGGTATAAATGTTTACTTTGTAAATACCTTTAACAAGTTCGTTTTCTACATCCCAGAAAATACACATGTCAATATCTTGGTTTTCGTAAACAAGTTCGCGTTGTGCCGAGAAAACAACATTTTCGCCTTCAACAGAAATAATATCGCTTGGCGATTTAGCCATAACAAAACCATCAGGTCCCATAACTCTCATGTAAATAATTTTACTTCCAGCTTCGGCAATAGCGTTTTTCTTAATTGTAAAACAAGCTTTAATTTTTACAGCTTTACGAGCGCGTTTAGTAGAGTTGTCTCTACGAGTAACGGCTTCAATAACCATACCTTCGGTAATTAATCTCGATCCTAATGCTACTTGCGACTCAAGCTCTTTTGCCTTTTCCGAAAGCTCGCTAGTCTTTTTCTGCTCTTCGGTGAACTGAGTTTTTATCTCTTCGTTCTCGGCCATTAACATTTGGTTTCTTGTATTTAACGAATCAATTTGCTTAATATAGCTTCGCATAATTTCACGTAAAGTACCAAGCTCTTTTTTGTATTTCGAAATTTCGCTATAGCTAGCAACTTTAACTCTCTTTATCTCTTTTAAAAGAGTTTCAACTTTAACTTGCTCTTCTAAAAGGTTGCGATTCAGAGTGTCATTAGTAGTTTCTAATGAATGATACTCGTCACGTAACTTTAATAAATTTGTTGTTAGCGAATCTTTTTCAGCTTCTAACCCTTGCTGAATTTCTTGGTTTTGCGTGTGTTGAAAATATAATACAGTGGTAAGGGCAATAATTATTATTGCTAGTGCACCAAAGATCATTTTGTACGACTTGTTCATAATTTCTAGTTTAATTGTTGATATATTCACAAAAATAATAACATTGTGGTTAAACAAAAATTTAATTTGAAGATTTATAGACAAATACTATTTGTTTAGGTTTTTAAAATTACTTATGTATGAATAAAATAACAGATCTGTTTAATATTAAATACCCAATTATTCAAGGCGGAATGGTGTGGTGTAGCGGCTGGCGATTGGCTTCGGCCGTTAGTAATAATGGTGGTTTAGGACTTATTGGTGCTGGAAGTATGCATCCCAATACTTTTCGCGAACATATTCAGAAATGTAAAAAAGCTACAGATAAACCTTTTGGGGTGAATTTGCCTCTTTTATATCCTCAAATCGATCAGTTGATTGATATTATTATCGACGAGCAGGTTAAAATTGTTTTTACTTCTGCTGGAAATCCATCGAAGTATACAACAAAACTTAAGGAAAACGGAATTACAGTTGTGCATGTAATTGCTAATACTAAGTTTGCTTTAAAAGCACAACAAGCTGGTGTTGATGCTATTGTTGCCGAAGGTTTTGAAGCTGGCGGTCATAATGGAAGGGAAGAGACTACTACAATGGCTCTTATTCCTTTAATAAAAGATAATGTGACTATTCCTGTTATTGCTGCTGGTGGAATTGCCAATGGCCGACAGATGGCAGCAGCAATGGCTCTTGGTGCCAATGGTGTGCAAATAGGAAGTGCATTTGCTGTTACTCAAGAGTCGTCGGCTCATTACGATTTTAAAAAGCATGTGGTTGATAGCGTCGATGGCGATACAATTCTTACTTTAAAACCTTTAACACCAGTTAGGTTGATGAAGAATGAATTTTGTATTGATGTAGAGAAGATGATATTGAAAGGGGAAGAGGCTGATGTGCTTCGCCAGTTTTTAGGTAAAGGACGAGCAAAAAAGGGAATATTTGAAGGCAATTTAGTTGATGGCGAATTAGAAATAGGACAAGTTGCAGCCTCTATAAATAGTATTCCTACTGTTGCTCAGTTAATGGAAGATATTGTTTGTCAATATAACCGCACAATCGACTCATTGGTTAAACTATAATTATTAAGGTATGAACTATATTTTTGAGATAGAACTTGAAGTACGCGATTACGAATGCGATATTCAAGGAATAGTGAATAACTCGGTATATCAGAATTATTTTGAGCATGCTCGCCATAAGTTTCTACATTCGGTTGATTTAGACTTTGCCGAACTGCATAATCAAGGATTTGATGGTGTTGTTACAAATGTTGATATAGCTTACAAAAACTCGCTGGTGTCTGGCGATAGCTTTATTGTGAAGATAGCTTTAGAGAAGCAAGGCCATTTACGAATGATTTTTAATCAAGACATTATTCACAAGGAGACAGGAAAACTTATGGCACGTGGAAAAATAACTACTGTTTTTAAAAGTAATGGCCGCCCTGTTAAACCCGATATTTTTGTTGATGCTTTGCGCACAAAAGGAATTGATTTTAAAGAGACTGTATAGGTTTTAATAATTATATAAACAAAGCCCTAAATTTTAATTTAGGGCTTTGTTTATTATTTCTACTTCCAAACTTAAGTATAACTATATCTTGGTATAATTTTTGGTCTCCTGCGGAAAAATAATTTACTATGAAAATAAATCGTTTAAATGTAAAATTAATTATTCTGGCAATTCTTTCGTGTGGTTTGCATTCGTGCTTCGCACCAAAAGCTGTTATTAGACTTGAGCCTATTGACCAAAACACAAAATGGGTTCAAGGAAGAGCTTATGTTCGTGATTCAATAAATGGTATTTCTGTTAGTTCTGCGTTTGCACGATTTTCAAGACCTTATCTAATATTTGAATTTGATATTATTAATAATTCAAATTTACCTCTTTTAGTTGATCCGTGTAATATATTTTATGAAAGTCATTCTTCGGAAAATACAAGTTCGGACAAGGTGTATGCAATAAATCCTGAAGATAAAATTCTTGAGTTGGATTTAGCTATTTCGAAATTAGAAGCTTCAACAAAAAATAACACTGTTATTGGATTGGTTGCTGCTGGAGCAGGTGCTGTAGCTGCTGTCTCTACTTTGTCGGAGAATAATGTTGAAGAAAAAGAAGCTGTAGCTAATAGTTCTTTTACTACAAGTGCTATTGCTTTTGATTCTGCTGAAGATTCTGTTGAAGATATGATAAATAGTGATAATGAAAGATATGTATGGGAAAATAGTACTATAAGAAAGACTACTTTGGAGACAAATGAATCAATGAGAGGTAGAGTTTATTTTCAGATTAATGAAAGTGCAGATTATTATACAATCTATTTCCCTGTTGATAATCAGGAACTGAAATTTGTCTTTAATCAGAAAAAATATTATCCATAACAAAATATAATAGAAGCTTTTTTCAGAAATAGTCTTCTATTTTAAAAAACGTGCTTACGTTTTTGTAAAAACGTAACTAGGTTTTGTGTAAGTTCACGCGAGAAAAAAATAAATTCTCGCGAGAAAAATAAAAATTCACGCGAGAAAAATTTTTTTTCATGCGTGAATTTTAAACTTTCGTTGCAACAATATTTCTTTTTGATGCTTTGGGCTTAAAAAACAAATAGCCTCGGATTTTAATCCCGAGGCTATTGTTTTTATATTTTAGTTCTTATAGCTTTTAAACTTGGTAGTTCTTTGCCTTCAATGTATTCCAGAAGAGCACCTCCAGCAGTAGATATATAGCTTATTTTATGAGCCAAGCTGTATTTGTTAATAGCAGCAATAGAGTCGCCTCCTCCAACAAGCGAGTAAGCTCCTTTATCGGTGGCGCGTGCTATGGCCATGGCAATTTTAAGTGTTCCAAGCGAGAAGTTTTCCATTTCGAAAACACCTACAGGACCATTCCACAGAATAGTTGCCGAGTTTTCTATAACCTCTTCAAAACGATTGGCACTCTTAATACCAGCATCTAATCCCATCCAGCCATCTTCAATTTCGTCAACCTGGCAGTGTTTAATATTGGCATCGTTATTAAAAGCATCGGCAACAATACAGTCGGTAGGCAAATAAAGCTTAACGCCATTCTCGGCAGCCATCTTAATAACATTCTTGGCAACATCAATATAGTCGTCTTCAACAAGCGAGCTACCAACTTTACCACCCATGGCTTTAACAAAAGTAAAGGTAATACCACCACCAATAATTAAGTTGTCAACCTTTTTAAGAAGAGCCTCAATTATCGATATTTTAGTAGAAACTTTCGATCCACCAAGAATAGCAGTAACAGGTTTTTTAGCACCTTTTAATACTTTGTTAATATTAAGAATTTCGCTTTCGATAAGATATCCAAGCATTTTATCTTTAGGGAAGAAACGAGCTATTGAATAAGTTGAAGTGTGTGCGCGGTGTGCTGTTCCAAAGGCATTGTTAACATAAACGTCGCCTAAAGCAGCTATTTCGGCAGCAAACTCGTCGCTGTCGGTTGTTTCGCGTTTGTCGAAGCGCAAATTCTCAAGAATCATTACCTCGCCAGCTTTTAACGATTTAGCAATTTGTTTAGTCTCTTCGTCGGTAGCACTTTTACCGTATTTAACTTCGGTATCAAGTGTTTTTGTTAGATAAGGAATTAAAACCTTAACCGACATATCGTCGCGCCACTCGCCTTTTGGTCGGCCTAAGTGAGTAAGAAGAATAACCGACCCGCCATCGGCCATAATTTTTCTAAGAGTAGGAATAGCTGTAATAATTCTAGTTTTGTCGGTTATATTTCCTTGCTCATCTAAAGGAACATTAAAATCGACACGAACTAAAGCGCGCTTGCCATTGAAGTTGTAATCGTCAACCGAGAACGAATTCTTAACGGCAGTAATTCCTGGTAGTTTTTTACCTTCAATATATTCAAGTAAAGCACCTCCTGCAGTTGATATGTAACTAATTTTATGAGCTAAGCTGTATTTATTAACAGCAGCAACCGAGTCGCCACCACCAATAAGCGAGTATGCTCCTTTATCGGTAGCACGAGCCACAGCAAGGGCAACCTTAAGTGTTCCTGTTGAGTAGTTGCTCATTTCGAAAACGCCTATAGGGCCATTCCATAAAATAGTCGACGACTCTTCAATAATTTCCGAAAAGCGGTTGGCGCTCTTAATACCAATATCAAGTCCCATCCATCCCGAAGGAATATTATCTGTGTCGCAGTTTTTAATATTTGCGGTATTGCTAAATTTATCGGCAATAATACAATCCGATGGAAGGTGAAGTTTAACACCTTTCTCTTTAGCTTTTTCAATAATGCGTTTAGCAACAGGTATAAAGTCTTCTTCAATAAGCGAATCGCCAATTTGGCCGCCCATTGCTTTTACAAAAGTAAAAATAATACCTCCACCAATAATAAGGTTATCAACCTTCTCTAAAAGAGCCTCAATAATATGAATTTTGGTAGAAACTTTTGAACCGCCAATAATAGCAGTAACAGGTTTTTCGCTGGCTTTTAAAATTTTGTTTATGTTCTTAATCTCGTTCTCTACAAGATACCCAAACATCTTATCGTAAGGGAAGAATTTAGCAATAGTAGCAGTTGACGCGTGTGCTCTGTGAGCCGTTCCAAACGCTTCCATAACAAAAGCATCGCCAAGTAGAGCAAGCTCTTCGGCAAATTTTTCGTCGCCCTGTTTCTCTTCTGGATAAAATCGTAGATTCTCGAGAATCATTACCTCGCCAGGATTCAGATCTTTTGCCATTTGGCGTGTAGCAGCACTATGTACATCGTGAGCAAATTTCACCTCTTTGTGCAAAAGTTTGCTGATATGATCGATGATATGCTTTACCGATAAATCCACCACATACTTACCATCGGGACGGCCTAAATGTGTTAAAAGAATTACCGAACCGCCGTCGGTTAAAATCTTTCTGATTGTTGGAATTGCAGTAACAATTCTGGTGTCGTCGGTAATCTCGTGATTTGAATCTAACGGAACGTTAAAATCTACTCTAACAAGTACTTTTTTTCCTTGAAAGTTATAGTTATCTAAATTGTTCATATATAGTGATACGGATTTGTGCCAGAGATAGCTCCCCTGAAAAATCAATTTTGCAATTATTGATTTTTAGGATTTTATTCATCTAATGCTAATATTGAATGAATTACTAATGGTCATTCGAATTTTTACTATTTTTGAATGTTTTACAAAGATACAATCTTTATATAGATTGAAAAAACCCATTCATTCAATAAAATATGTTATTTAAAGATATTATTGGTCACGCTGATATAAAACAACAATTAATTAAAGGAGTACAAGGTGGTAGAGTTAGTCACGCTCAACTTTTTACAGGGCCAATAGGAAACGGAGCCTTACCATTGGCTTTAGCTTATAGTCAATATATTAATTGCGATTCGCCAACCGATACCGACTCGTGCGGCGAATGTCCATCGTGCCGTAAGTTTACTAAGTATATTCATCCCGACTTACATTTTATATTTCCACATCATTCATACAAGTCGGGAGCTTATTCGCAAGAAAAGGCCGAGGCTTTAGCTAAATGGCGAAAAGCTTTAGATGAAAACCCATACTTTTCCGAGGAGCACTGGTATTCTGCTTTAGAGATGGAAAACAAACAGGGGATAATAAATAAAGACGATAGTGCCGATATTCTAAAAGCTCTTTCGCTGAAATCGTTTGAAGGTAAATATAAGGTTATGATTATTTGGCTTCCCGAGCGAATGAACGATACTTGTGCCAATAAAATATTAAAGATTTTAGAGGAACCTGCCGAGAAAACGCTGTTTATTATGATAAGCAATAATTCCGAAGGGATTATTAAAACTATCACTTCGCGAACGCAAATAATTAATGTTCCTGCTCCAAACAGAAACGATATTGAGCAAGGTTTAATCACTTTGCAGTTAATTGATAAAGGTAAAGCACAAGAAATTGCTCGCATCTCAAACGGAAACTATTTTAAGGCTTTAGAACTAGCTAAAACAGATGATAAGAACGATTATATGCTCGATCATTTCAGAGATTTGCTACGTTATTGCTGGGGTAGAAAGATTATTGAGATTGGAGAATGGGTAGAAACTACATCGGGTAAAGGGCGCGAGGATATTAAGGCAATACTAAATCGTGGAATTGAGATCTTCCGCGAGAATATGATTACTACAGTTGACTGCTCTGATATTTCGTTTGCCACGGCTTACGAGCAAGAGTTTATTAACAAATTTCATGTATTTGTAACACCCGATAATATTGGCGAAGCGTACCAAATTCTAAACGATGCCAATTTCGATATTGGTCGAAATGCAAACGTAAAGATTGTTTTAACCGATATGGCATTTAAGTTAGCTACACTGCTATTCCCTCGATAATAGAACCGAATAATAGGATTAAGATTATTTATGATGTTATACATATAATTCTTATAACAAATTACTAATGATTGAGTATTTGCGTTAGTGCAATAATACTTTGTTGCGATGGTTATAAAAAAGTTATTTAGAGGGTTGTTGATAAAAACAATTAATAACATTTGAATTATTCAACCAATTATTTAAATTTACTAACTTTGTTAGCAAAATAATACTATATACAGCCATGGCTTTAGCCATTTAAAATGTTAAATATGAACTGTTCTGAGTGCTCAAGAGATTGCCTTATTCAAAAAGAAGACAACTCTGACTATTATATATTTTCGACTGACGGATACAATAAATTAAATGTTTACGATTGGTTAAAAGATATTCCACAAAACGATGCTGCTGAGGAATTGGTTGAAGTTCGTTTTAAAAACACCCGTAAGGGATATTACTTAAACCCAAATAATTTATCGTTAAAACAGGGAGATATAGTTGCTGTTGAAGCTTCTCCAGGTCACGATATTGGGGTTATATCGCTTACTGGTGATCTTGTTAAGAAACAAATTGTAAAAACAAATTATCATCCTCCTCACGGCGAATATCGTAAAGTATATCGCAAGGCAAAACCTGTTGATATTGAGAAGTGGGATGCGGCCAGAGATCTTGAGAAACAAACAATGATTCGTTCGCGTCAAATCACATCGCAACTTAATCTTAATATGAAAATTGGCGATGTTGAATATCAGGGCGATAAAACAAAAGCTATTTTCTACTACATTGCCGACGAGAGGGTCGACTTTCGTGAGCTAATTAAATTGCTTGCCGAGGAGTTTAAGATTCGTATCGAGATGCGTCAGATTGGGTCGCGTCAGGAGGCAGGTAGAATAGGTGGAATAGGTTCGTGTGGTCGCGAATTGTGTTGTAGCACATGGATCACCAACTTTGTTTCAGTAACAACTAATTCGGCTCGTTATCAAGAAATTTCGCTTAACCCACAAAAACTAGCTGGTCAGTGTAGTAAATTAAAATGCTGTTTAAATTACGAGTTAGATGCATATCTTGATGCTCGTAAAGACTTCCCAGACACTAGAATTTCACTTCATACTCTTGATGGCGAAGCATTTCATCTTAAGACAGATATTTTTAGACGCATAATGTGGTATTCGTTCGATAGACATAGCATGGCTAATATGATTGCTATTCCTACTGATAGAGTGAACGAAATTATTAGAATGAATAAGGCAGGTAAAAAGCCAGCCAAATTAGCTGATTTAAATACTATAGTCGAAAAACCTAAAGACTTAGGATATCAGAATGTTGTTGGGCAAGATAGCTTAACACGTTTTGAAAAAAAGGATGCGAAACCAAAGTCAAATAAACCAAGAAATAGAAAACCTCGTCCGAATAATGCAAATAGAAAAAGAAAACCGCAAGGCAAAAAAGACAATCAGAGTAAGCAATAAGATTTTACTATTATTGGTTAGTTTAATAACCTTTATGTCGTGTGTAAACAGCACTTTGTACGAGGCAAATACGGAGCTGCCAGCTGAGGGTTGGGACAAAGGAACACCATTAATGTTTAATGTTTCAGTTGAGGACACTATAAATAGTTACAATATTTTGTTTAATGTCCGACATACAGGACTGTATCCAAGAGCCAATATTTACTTTTTTTCGTCTGTATACGCACCCGATGGAAATCTTATGCGTGATACTTTGCAAGTTATTTTAGCCGATAAAAAGGGTAAATGGCTTGGCGATGGTTGGGGCAATGTTTGGACAAGAAGCGTTATTTACAAAAAGAAGGTTAGGTTTCCAGAAAAGGGAATTTATAAATTCGAAATTCTTCATGGAGAGAGAACCGATAATTTAAAAGAGATTTTGGATTTCGGTATAGAGGTAGTTACATCAGATAATAAATAATTATAATTAAAAGTGGGTAAGGATAAGATTAGAAAATTTGCCGAGTTAGATACATTTAGTCATGTAATTCAGCCTGATTTTGAGGAGGTTTTCAGAAAAGATCATCCTCTTAAAGGTAATTGGTCTAAAGATATTTTTAAGAACGATAATCCTATTGTTTTAGAGTTGGGTTGTGGTAAAGGCGAGTACACTGTTGGGTTAGCCCGCGAATATAAAGACAAGAATTTTATTGGAATAGATATTAAAGGAAATCGTATGTGGGCTGGCGCAAAGCAGGCTCTTCACGAAAAACTGGAAAATGTTTATTTCCTTCGAACACGAATAGAGCTTATAGAGTCGTTCTTTGCAGCAAATGAAATTAGCGAGATTTGGATTACTTTTCCTGATCCTCAAATGCAGAGACCACGCAAAAGATTATCGTCGGCTCGATTCCTAAATATGTACAATACATTTTTAAAGCCCGATGGTATTGTTCACTTAAAAACGGATAGTGCCGAACTACATGTTTTTACTCATAATCTTTGTGAGCTTAATAATCTTCAGGTTATTGAAAAATTCGACGATTTGTACAACTCTAGTTATAAAGACCAAATATTAGAGATAAAAACACACTACGAGCAAATTTATCTTAACAGAGGAATTCCTATAACATATATAAAATTCAAATTATCGGATAAGGAACTTATAAACCCTCCTTTCTCCGACGATGAATAGAGATTTTGCTCAAGCTGTTTATGATATTGTAAAACTTATTCCTTACGGGCGTGTAACCAGTTACGGGGCAATAGCCAAACATATAGGTTCTCCACAATCGTCAAGGGCTGTTGGATGGTTATTAAACAATAGTTTAGAATATAATCTTCCTGCACATAGAGTTGTTAACAGAAATGGTGTTTTAACTGGAAAGAAAGCTTTTTCGGAAAACAGTACAATGCAGAGTAGGCTTGAGAAAGAGGGTGTTGAGGTTAAGGATGACAAGATTGTTAATTTTAAAACACTTTTTTGGAATCCATCAGATGAATTGCACTATACGTTTTAAAAATATCATAATTCAAAATATTGTAAAAAATGGCGTTGATTATTTAATTAGCGCCATTTGTTTTATCTTTGCAACCTATAAATAACTAACTGTTTTACAGAATAGACTTTTGTTGAAACCCTAACGCAGTGTTTTATTTTGACAATTTAAGTCTCTTAACAAAAGTGAATAATTTAAAAAGACACTTAGATATTTTTAATTCATGAAACAATAGAAAAAATATTCAAATGACTAAGAAATTTAATAGACACCTTGTTACTTCAGCGCTTCCATATGCGAACGGACCTGTCCATATTGGACACCTTGCCGGAGTTTATATTCCTTCTGATATCTATACTAGATATCTTAGATTACGTGGCGAAGATGTTATTCATATTTGTGGATCGGACGAGCATGGGGTGCCAATTACAATTAAGGCTAAGCAAGAAGGTGTTACCCCTCAGGATGTTGTAGATAAATATCATACAATTATTAAGGATTCTTTCGAAAAGCTTGGTATTTCTTTTGATATTTTTTCGCGCACTACATCGCAAACACATAAAGAGACAGCATCTGACTTTTTTAAGAAACTTTACGAAAAAGGTGAGTTTATTGAGCAGTCATCGGAGCAATATTATGATGAATTAGCCGATCAGTTTTTGGCAGATAGATACATTACTGGTACTTGTCCTCATTGTAATAACGAAAAGGCCTACGGCGACCAATGTGAAGCTTGTGGAACATCGTTAAACGCAACCGATTTAATAAATCCAAAAAGTGCTATTACAGGAAATGTTCCTACACTAAAAGAGACAAAGCACTGGTTTTTACCACTTGATAAACATGAGCCTTTTTTAAGAAAGTGGATTTTGGAAGATCATAAAGAGTGGAAATCGAATGTGTATGGACAGTGTAAGTCGTGGTTAGATTTAGGATTACAGCCTCGTGCGGTTAGTAGAGACCTTAACTGGGGTGTTCCTGTACCTGTTGAAGGAGCTGAAGGAAAAGTGCTTTATGTTTGGTTCGATGCTCCTATTGGATACATCTCGGCTACTAAAGATTTAACTCCCGATTGGGAAAAATATTGGAAGCAAGAAGATACCAAAATGGTTCATTTTATTGGTAAAGACAATATTGTATTCCATTGTATTGTATTCCCAGCAATGCTTAAAGCCGATGGCTCGTATATTCTTCCAGAAAATGTTCCTGCTAATGAGTTTTTAAATCTTGAAGGCGATAAAATTTCGACATCTAAAAACTGGGCTGTTTGGCTTCATGAGTATGTCGAAGATTTTAAAGGACAAGAAGATGTTTTAAGATATGCTCTTTGTGCTAATGCACCAGAGACGAAAGATAATGACTTTACATGGAAAGACTTTCAGGCGCGTAACAACAATGAGCTTGTTGCTATTCTTGGAAACTTTGTGAACCGTGCTTTAGTTCTTACTCAGAAATATTTTGATGGTATAGTACCAGAGAGAGGTGAATTAACTGATTTTGATAAAGAGACACTTGCAGAGATTCCTGTTATTCGTCAGAATATCGAAAAATCGATTGAGAGTTATCGTTTCCGCGAAGCAATAAAGGAGATGATGAACATGGCACGATTAGGTAATAAATATCTTGCCGACACCGAGCCTTGGAAACTTATAAAGACAGACGAAAATAGAGTTAAGACAATTCTTAATATCGCCCTTCAAATAACAGCTTCGTTAACTACTGTGATGGAACCATTTATTCCATTCTCGGCCGATAAATTGCGTGAGTTTTTAAATATCAATTCAATAAATTGGGATAATATTGGCGATGCCGATGTTGTTGCTGTAGGCCATCAGATTAATAAGCCATCGTTATTGTTCGAAAAAATTGAAGACGAAACAATTGAGCTGCAATTAAAGAAACTAGCCGATACAAAAAAGGCAAATCAATTAGCAAATAGAGAAGTTGCTCCACAAAAAGAGAATATTTCTTTTGATGATTTCTGTAATATGGATATCAGAGTTGGGACAATAATTGAAGCAGAGAAAGTTGCGAAAACTAAAAAGCTACTAAAAATAACTGTCGACACAGGAGTAGATAAAAGAACAGTAGTTTCGGGTATTGCCGAATCGTTTTCGCCTGAAGAAATAATTGGACAACAGGTTAGTATTCTTCTAAATCTTGAACCTAGAAAAATTAAAGGAATCGAGAGTCAGGGAATGATTCTTATGACTGAGGATTCTGAAGGAAAACTAGTGTTTATAACACCAAAAGAAAAGGTCCTTTCGGGAACCGAAATAAGATAAATATTTGAAGGGTCGCCATTGAGCGACCCTTTTTTATGCTATTTTATCTCTTCGTAGTCAATATATTCACCAGGTTTTTCTGATGATTTGGTTCCGTTTTTAGCAGCTTTTTTATTTTCAATTGTTACCTCTCCTTTTGGACGTTCTTGTGGTTGATTAAACTGACCTCCCATTTTACTCTGCCAGTTTTTCATTAATCTGACAAAAAAGAATCTGCCAATAAGTCGTAATAACAGGGTAATGAGAATAAAAATTAATATAAATCTTAAAAATGCCATTGTTTTTGTGCTTATTTATTGTAAGTAAGTTCAAAAGGACCTCTAATTTCTTGCTTTTCAGGAGCCTCTTTTTTCTTAATTACAAAATTCACGCCAAACCATAAATTGAAATTTTTTGTATATGCAGGATAAGGTATTCCATTTAGTTTATCGTATTTAAATAGTCCCAAAATATTATCAGTGGCAAAATATATTTGTGCCTTTTTATAAATGTATGAACCTCCAATTCCAATATTATGATTGTTGTGAGCATAAGAATAGGAAATTGAAGTGTTTATATTATTCTTAAAGCTTTTATGTGCAGATGCACTGATAGAGGCTTTAATTCTATTTTGATAAAATGTTGTATTAATTAGCATACCTATTAATAAATCTTCTTTCAGAGAATATGATGTAGAGAAAAATATTTTTGGATTTAGTCCACTTGAGTATGAAGAACTAGAGATATTGTGAGTTGTTTCTTTTCCTATTTCCTTAATAACATAAGACATATATGTTGATTCTGTGGTGTCATCAGCATTTGTATAATTGGTAAATTCATCGCTATTAATACCATTGAAACTAAAATCGCCTTTTATGCCAGCCGTTAATATGTTTTTCTTCCAGAAAATTACACCTATATCTGTTATGCTAAGAGCTAATTTAAATTTATTATAATCATAGGAAGCACCTAAGTCGGTTCCTACTCCTAAGTTATTTGAGAATTTTAAAGGATTTGCATTTATACTACCAAAACTAAATTTATCAAACCATTCACTTTCATCTAATGTGTATTCAAACGGAAAACTACTATTAAATTTAATGTCTGATGTAATTAGTGTACTCCCGTCTTGTTCTTTGGTTAATGATAATTCCGATTGATAAAGAGAGATATTTGCACCGCCAAAAAGTAATTTAGGCTTTATACCAATAGTCAATTTATTGTCTAAAAATGTTTTATTAATACCTATTCCAATTTCTTTCCAAGTTAACATATTCATGTTTGTTCCACTAACGTCTTTATATGCAGTAGAATTACCTAATAAAACTATTTCTAATATTGATTTTGGAATATCTAGTTGAAAATCGAAGCGTTGGTTTAATTCTAAATTAAAATAGAAATCATTCTTAACCATTCCAATATTTAATATAGATATAAAGCTACTGCCATAAATATTAAGTTCAGTATTAATTTTATTAAGAAATATTAATGGATTTTCTTCTTTCCCTAATGGAGAAACTATTGAATCAGCATAAGCTCCAGTACCTCTATATAGTAGATCTGAGAATTTAATGTCGTATGTATGTGTGTTGATGTTAATTCCGCTAAAAGGTCCACCAATATTTAGTGTGTAATCACCTCTAAAAGCAGGATTAAATGTTTTGCTATATGGAACATCTTTCATAAAATATAGTATACTGCTTTCTTGCGCCATAACTTTGCCGCATGTAAAGAAGAGTATTATTAGTATTGTATATATTATTCTAGTCTTCATTTTTTTATAATTTGATGTTCACTTTTGTACCTTCTAATCTTATGGCGTACTTTAAGTTATAGTCTGAGAAGAAATAAATACCATCATTCATATACCAGTTAGTATTTGCTTTCATGTCTATAATTATGCTGTTGGTGTTTTTGAATTTATTAGCCGTAATGGAATCAATTATAAATTCAACTTTTGATTCTACTATTTTATCGGTATCAACTCTTCCGTCAACTTTTATTGGAGGAGCCCAAATTACTGGGATGTTGCTGAGTGTCTTAAATTGACCTAGTTTTACTTTATTTATTGTATCGTATAAGAAAAATGTAGCGAACATTTCCATTGGAAACTGATTCATAGCATAGAATGTTCCTTTAATTTCGTTAATCTGATTGTCAAAAATTCTGATATTAAAAGGTATCGTATCTCTTATAATAGCGCTATCTAATGATAAGTATAGTGGAATGTCAAACTCAATATCAGCATATAATTCACTATCTGAATTTAGTTGAGAAGTATTTGAAGTATTATTATCATAATTTACATATACTGTACCTCCTGTTTTTATAGTTGTTGGACTATTTTTTATGAATGGGGTAATATCAGAATTATCATCAGTAATTTCTATTGAATCGATTGTGGAAACATTTGCTATTGAAGGTTTGAAATCAATGGGATTGCCGTTATTTATGTTTAACGATACTTCATTTCCTAAATTATTAACTCCTGTAAGATTAATTACTGATCTGAAAGGGAAAGAGAAGTCGTTTTTGTAGAATATTTTACAATACGATTTCATAACTGTAAGCTTATTAACATTGCTGTTAAATAAGTCAATATTAATACTATTTGATTTATCAGTAAGTAAAATAGAGCTGTTACCTAAATAACCATTTACATATTCAAAATCAGTTGATTTGCAATTGTATGTGTAGGTTAGCGATATATAATCGTCATTATTAATATTGTATGAATCCGATGATTTTGAAAATGAAATATTATGACTTATGTTAGTTTCTCTTGGCGTTGTTGCTTGGTCGATATTAAGATACGTACCTGCCAGATTAACGTTTGCAGTAGTTTCTGTGTTTGATGATACATTAGAGAATATATTGCTTATAGGAGTTGCATTAGACGTGAAGTCGAAGAATAATGTAGAGTTAGATACATACATACTTGTGCTATTATCTATCTGACAACTAATGAATCCGTCTTTAAATCTAATTAAATTTAAATTTTCGTCATCAGCTATATTTTTGTACAGAGTAGTAAATGCTTCCGAAATAGGTACTATAGTTGGGTCAGTGTTTAATGTTGCATTTTTTATCTTGGAGTTTAGTAATGATAAGGTTAGTGAAACAGATTGTCCAGCTAATAAAGTTGGATTTATATTTGAAAACTGAATTTGCGATCCTATTAATTTGTTGTTTAGAGTAATTGTTTGTGATGCTGTTCCTGTTGATAAATTTAAAGATAAAGATCCAATTGTTTCGTTTATAGCAACTCCTTGATCGGTGTATCCATTTGTTGTTATATCACCCGAAATTGTGCCAGTAAATCCAGTGGAAATAGCATTTATTTTTAGTGTCGTTTCTTGGGCGTTTATAAAATTATAATCGGGAGAAGTAAAAGATATTGAACCAGCCCCTTCAACAAGTATATTGTCTCCAGATTTTAAAGAGGTAAAAGTGAGTTGATTTATATTATACTTTTTTGTTATTGAAAAGCCAGGGTTTAATATATCAGAGATATTTATTTTTAGAATAGAGTCTTGACGATATAAAAAGTGATAAAGGTTGAAAACATTGCTTGAATTATTATTTCCAATATCTTCTGGTTTCTCAATAATATTCGAGCAGTACTGATCAAATACTTGAATCATTGAAATTTCTCCATACAGAATAGGTAAATCAACTGTAGGTTGCAGATATTGATCTGAAATATCGTTTGTGTCAAAATCTTCTTTAGTACATGAGATGATGACAACAAACAGTAAACTAATTATGTAAAAGCATATTTTTTTCATCCTATAATTACTTACCATAATCTAGGACATTGTACGGATTAAATACCCATTTAGTTGCAAATCAGTATAACACCTTGATTATCCGTAATTAAAACTGTAAGGGCTTTGCCTTGGTTTTCGCTTTTGTATAATAAATAAGGATTGTTATTGTTGCTTCTGACTTCAATAACCGTTTCGGCCTTGTTGTCTATTGCACAAATAGATTTTCTTTCGGTATTGTAATAGGTAAAGATATTGTTTGTTTTGTCAACAGAATTCCATTTAGGTATTTCTGTAATATCTTCATCTGTTGAATAATAATATTTTTCGTTATCACTTACAGTTATTGTGATTTCGTTTTTATTTAGTTCAAGTATATCTAGTTTATTTTTGTTTTTATTAGACTGAGTAATTGTTATTGGTTTTTTGTTTTCGGAATATTCCAACTTCCCTTTTGACGATATTGAGAGCAGTCTGTTGTCTGTATCGGTTGCGTTAAAATATAATTCATTATTATTAACCGATATAAAAAATGGTGAATTTAATGGTTTATGAAGAGGTCTGTTTACTTCGATACGAGTCTCACCTTTTCTGTTTAAAATGTATACTTTTGCTTCGTCTGATGCTATTATATAATCTTTTGTGTCATGTAGAATATGTTGTATTTTCTGAGAAACTACTCCTTCTGTTTTCTCAAAACACCAACCTTTAAGTTCGCTTCCAGACATATCGAAACAGCGTATTTTTTTGTCGTTAGTAGCAACAAAATAGCGGTATTTTCGATTGTTGCTATAGTCAACTAAAGCAAGTGCGTTAGTGGCTTCGTTTTTTAAAGACATAGGGTATTTCTCTACATTATCGCCATTTCTGTCTATAACATAAACCTTGTTTTTTGTATTAAAAAGGTATTGTAGTTTTCTGTTTTTGTAGAAGTCAACCTGATTTATTTCACTTAAAATTTTGCCATCAATTTTTTTACTCCATAGTATTTTACCTTGACCCGAAAT
>JAFGOQ010000078.1 GCA_016926405.1 Bacteroidales bacterium | reverse complement strand
TATGAACAAAGACGAATGTTGTCCAAAATTTGACCCAATACCTTGGGATGGCAAAATTGTTGAATGGAACGAAAAACGATTTGTAAAAGATAAAGTTTGCACGCTGTTTTATATGCCAATAAACTTCGGTATGGTTGTTAAAAGAATTATGAAGAAAGTTGAAGCGGTAGGAGGCGGTTGTCCCGATTGGCTTGCTCTATCCGATCATACTTCGATGTGGAATATGGATTTGTATGTAGAGGTTGATCGTATGATTCCTAATGCCATAAACACAAACTTTACTGGGAAATTTATTAGTAAGGTTTACGAAGGTAATTTTAAGGAGACAGGGAAGTGGATGGACGATTTTAAAAGCTTTGCTAAGGCCGAAGGAGTTACTATTGGTAAAACATATATGAGGTATACCACATGTCCGAAGTGCGCAAAAAAATATGGTAAAAACTACGTTGTAATAATTGGTAAAATTGAATAATCATGGTTAGAGTAACACATTTTGATTTACCCGCAGAAAATCCTGAAGAACTAAAGAAGTTTTACGAAAGAGTTTTTGATTGGAATTTCGATAAATGGAGCGATCCAACCAATACAAACGACTATTGGTTTATTAACACAGGTACCGACAAGCATGGTATTAACGGCGGAATGGCAAAGAAAAAAGATTCTAGCGATCAAATATCCAACACTATTTCGGTATCAAACATCGATCATTATATTAAACGTATTGAAGATAATGGCGGCGAAATCTTACTTCAAAAAATGAGATTGGATAATGTTGGCTGGCTAGCTTCATTTAAAGATCCTCAGGGCAATAAGTTTACATTATTGCAAGCCGATAAACCATCGTCGGTAGAAGAGGAGAAGAGTAAGAAAAGGATAAAAAGATATCGCCATCATGCTCACGATGGCATTTATTCACTTGGAATAATTGGAGCTGCAATTTATTATATTTCGGCTGCAACAGGTTTTTGGATGGGAGTTTTAGGTTTACTAAAAGCCCTTGTTTGGCCTGCATTTTTAGTTTACGAAGCCCTTAAGTTTATGGCACAGTAATGTACAATGTATGAAGTATGATTTATTTTTTAATTCATACTTCATACTTCTTAAATTGTACCTCTAAAACAGCTCTACCACTAGTGGTACTAGAAAAGGAACCAGAATTGTAAGAACAATACCACTAAATACCGAAATCATTGCATACTCTTTTCCCGAAGCCGTAATAACTATAGGTAGGGTAGAATCCATTGCTGTAGCACCACCACTAGCAATTGGTGCTAGTTTACCAAAGGCAATAGCCATTAATGGGGCTAGGAGCAAGGTTCCAACCTCACGAAAAATATTCGACAGTAATGCAAGGGTGGCTATTTCGGCTCCACAGATGTCTTTTAAAATTAAACTCGATAGGCTGTAATAACCAAATCCCGAGGCTACGCCAAAAAGTTCGTTAAGTTTATAAGGAAGAAAAAACGAAACGGCAAAAGCACCCAAAAGGCTACCTATAATAACTACAGCCGGAACAAGAAGAATTTTATATTTAACCTTTTTAATAACAGATAGCGCACTAGTGTCGGCACCAATGCTAATTCCAACAAATAGCATTAATGCATAAAGTGCATACATACTGTAATCGTTTTCAATTAACAATTCGGGTAAAAATCGTGAGAAACCCAAAATTATTCCAACAACAAAAAACGATAATATTATTAAACTCCCTTTCATAGTAATTCTATTTTATATTCTCTGATGAGTTTTTCTCAAAACGCATCTGCTATTTATGGTTTCTGAAAAAATAATGGTACACAATCCACGATAATATTACACTGCCCAGTATTGAAGCTATTGTAATAACCAGTGCATGAATACCCAACGAATCGAGGTTTTTAACAAGCTCATCGTTTAAACCAACAGCTATTCCTAATAGAAATAAAAGTGCAAATATTGACCATGTAACAAGTATATTAACACGTTTTATTATTTTTTCGTTATGTCGTAAAATGGCACCTATAACCATTCCAGCAGTCATTAATCCTAGAATTATCCACATATAAACTAATTTGTGTTCGAAGGTAGTATAAAACCTTGTTTTGGACAATTTGCAAAATATTTTAATTGTCCAGCATTTTGTTTTTTAACAACAGAAACAATGATAATGCTATTTAATAACAAAGGCTACCGTAAATGGTAGCCTTTGTTTAAATTATATTTTTTGCCTATTTCTGTTTTTTGCTCCAGCTATCTTTTAGAGTAACTGTGCGGTTAAAAATCAGTTTCTCGGGAGTGCTATCTTTATCTAAGCAGAAATACCCTGTACGCTGAAACTGAAATCTATCCTCAGACTTGGCCGACATAACCGAAGGCTCAACAAAACAGTTTGAAAGAGTTTGTAAAGAATCAGGATTAATTAATTCTTTATAATCAGCAACCTCTTTGTTACCTGCTGGATTTTCGTCGCTAAACAGACGATCGTAAAGTTTAACATCAACCTTAACAGCATCTTTTGCCGAAACCCAGTGAATAGTTCCTTTAACTTTACGTTTACTAGCTTCGCTGCCGCTACCACTTTTGGTGTCTACATCGTATGTACAGTGAATCTCGGTAATGTTACCATCGGCATCTTTAACAATGCTTTCGCCTTTAATAATGTAAGCATTTTTAAGACGAACCTCGCCACCTAATGTTAAGCGGAAAAATTTCTTTGGAGCATCTTCCATAAAGTCTTCGCGCTCTATGTAAATTTCTCTTGCGAAAGGCATCTCTCTGCTACCCGAATTTTCGTCTTCTGGATTATTTTCGGCAGTAACATATTCTGTTTTTCCTTCTGGATAGTTATCAATAATAAGTTTCACAGGATTTAAAACAGCCATAATACGAGGTGCCGTTTTGTTAAGATCCTCGCGAACGCAGTGCTCTAGTACAGCTATGTCGATAACATTTTCGCGCTTAGCAACACCAATGCGCTTAGCAAAAGCTCTAATAGAAGCAGGAGTATACCCTCTGCGACGTAATCCCGAAATAGTAGGCATTCGTGGATCGTCCCATCCGTTAACAAAACCATCTTTAACAAGTTCCAGTAATTTACGCTTACTCATAACTGTGTAGTTAAGATTAAGACGAGCAAATTCGCGCTGTTTAGGACGGTCTTCGCCTTCTTGTGCAATATTATCTAAAAACCAGTCGTATAGTGGACGGTGGTTCTCAAACTCCAACGTACATATTGAGTGTGTAATTTGTTCAATAAAATCCGACTGGCCATGAGCATAATCATACATAGGATAAATATTCCATTTATCGCCAGTGCGGTGGTGATGAGCACGCATAATTCTATACATAATAGGATCGCGCATGTGCATGTTTGGCGAGTTCATATCAACCTTAGCTCTAAGAATTCTAGAACCTTCAGGATGAATGCCATCTCGCATCTCGTAAAATAATTTTAAATTTTCTTCAACCGAACGATTACGGAAAGGACTCTCAATTCCTGGCTCGGTAGGCGAGGTACGTTGCTTGCTAATCTCTTCCTGATTCTGATCGTCAACATATGCTTTTCCTTGTTTGATTAGCATCACTGCCCAATCAAAAAGCTGATCGAAATAATCAGATGTATATAGTTCTTTATGCCACTCAAACCCTAGCCATTTAATATCTTCCTTAATTGAATCAACATACTCTTGCTCTTCTTTCGAAGGGTTAGTATCGTCGAAACGAAGATTACAAAGACCTTTATATTTATCTGCTAAACCAAAGTTTAGACAGATAGATTTAGCGTGGCCAATGTGCAAATATCCGTTTGGCTCGGGAGGAAAACGAGTGTGAACACGTCCGTTATTAACATTATTTTTTAAATCGTTTTCTATTATCTCTTCGAGAAAATTCAACGATTTTTCTTCTTCTTCGATGTTGTTATTTTCGATCTTCATCGTAATAATGTTTTATATATGAAGTTTATTGATTTTATTTTTTTGCAATGACAACAAAATTAGGAATAAAAGAGATTTAATTCATCTGTTTGTTCGATTATTTATCAATAGTAGTCTGTTTTATATTTGGGCGTTCGAGCGTGCTTTACGCTTATACTCCTCACTCGTTCCTCGTTGCGGGGTAACCGCTTCAATCACTAACGCAAATGCTTAACAGGTCGGCATCTCTTTATAAAGCAAAGAGTAGTAAAACTGCACTAATAATAACCATGAGTTACCGCTTCGCTATATCATCGAGGTTTGCTTATGTTTGAGTTTGAAACAGAGAATCTTTTGAATCGCCTAGCGCATTTTTTTAAACCTTTAGTTTTGAGCATATCAACTAAAGTGTTATACCCTTTTATTCATTATCTTCTCCCTCCTTAATAACTACCCCTCCCTAGTAAAAATATTCAACAACTAGTGTTTTTATCTTGACAGCTAGTGTTTGTAGTACCATTGCCAATGATTTATTATAGAGAAGTTGAAGTTATTATGGTTGCACATTGATTTTTATTGAATAAGGAACCTTTTTTTATCGAAAAGCATTATTTGTTTATAACAAACTATTGATTAACATAGAATAGGGGTGGTAAAACATTCGCCATCGAATGATAAACTATAGCTGCCCAATGTTTTCTCTTGGTCACCGAATGTTTTATGTACCCTTTACAATTAAAAAACTCGATAGTGTAGTACAAATTATAATAGTGGTACTAAAAACATAAATAAGGGTACTAAATATGTACCCCCTCCCTTAAAGTAGATGGGTGTTTTTCAAAATCCCAAATCCAGTTATTGAAAGCGTAATAATAAAAGAGGGTATCCAATTCTGGACACCCTCTTTTATTATTTATATAATTGAAACTATAGTTTCTTTTTAACTTCAACTTCTTCGAATCCTTCGATGATATCGCCCTCTTTGATATCGTTAAATTTGTCGATATTAAGACCACATTCGTATCCAGAAGCAACTTCTTTAACGTCGTCTTTAAATCGTTTAAGCGAACCAAGAGTTCCTGTATGAATAACAATACCGTCGCGGATAACTCTAATTTTATGGCTACGTTTAATCTTACCTTCTTTAACCATACATCCAGCAATAGTACCAACTTTAGTAATGTTAAATACTTCGCGAATTTCAATTGTAGAAGTAATTTCTTCTTTAATCTCAGGCGAAAGCATTCCTTCCATAGCATCTTTAAGCTCGTTAATAGCATCGTAGATGATAGAGTATAGTCTGATGTCAATCTCTTCGCGCTCAGCAATTCTACGAGCACTAAGCGAAGGACGAACTTGGAAACCAACGATAATAGCATCTGAAGCAGAAGCAAGCATAACGTCTGACTCCGAAATCTGACCAACACCTTTATGAATAACATTAACCTGAATTTCTTCGGTAGAAAGTTTGATTAACGAATCAGAAAGAGCTTCGATAGATCCATCAACATCACCTTTAACAATAACGTTAAGTTCTTGGAAGTTACCAATTGCAATACGTCTTCCAATTTCGGCAAGAGTAATGTGCTTAGTTGTTCTAAGGCCTTGTTCGCGTTGAAGCTGAGTACGTTTGTTTGTAATCTCTTTAGCTTCGCGCTCAGTTTTCATTATGTTGAAATTGTCACCAGCCTGAGGCGCACCGTTAAGACCTAGAATAAGAACTGGAGTAGCAGGACCTGCCTCTTCAATTTTATTGTTTCTTTCGTTAAACATTGCCTTAACACGTCCATTGTAGCTACCTGCAATAATAATGTCTCCAATTTTAAGAGTACCGTTATTAACAAGTATTGTTGAAACATATCCACGTCCTTTATCAAGAGCTGATTCGATAACTGTACCTGATGCTAATTTATTTGGATTAGCTTTAAGGTCAAGCATCTCTGCTTCAAGAAGTACTTTCTCTAATAATGCATCTATGTTTATACCGTTCTTAGCCGATATATCTTGCGATTGATATTTACCACCCCACTCTTCAACAAGGTAGTTCATTTGAGCAAGAGCCTCTTTTATTTTGTCAGGATTAGCTCCTGGCTTATCAATTTTATTTATTGCAAATACTATTGGTACACCTGCAGCACTAGCATGGTTAATAGCCTCAACAGTTTGTGGCATTATGCTATCGTCGGCAGCAATAATTATAATTGCAATATCTGTTACTTGAGCACCACGAGCACGCATGGCCGTAAAGGCTTCGTGACCAGGAGTATCAAGGAAAGTTATTCTTTTGTCGTTGTCAAGCTTAACGTTGTATGCTCCAATGTGCTGAGTAATACCCCCTGCTTCACCAGCAATAACGTTTGCTTTACGAATGTGGTCAAGAAGCGAAGTTTTACCGTGGTCTACGTGACCCATTACAGTTACGATAGGAGCGCGGAAAGCTAAATCTTCTTCTCTATCTTCTTCTTCTTTAATAGCTTCTTGTACATCAACGCTAATAAATTCTGTTTTGAAATCGAATTCATCGGCAACTAAACCAATGGTTTCGGCATCAAGACGTTGGTTAATAGATACAAAAAGACCCATGTTCATACAAGTAGCAATAACTTGTGTTGGTTGAACATCCATCATTGTTGCAAGTTCACTAACCGAAACAAACTCAGTTACCTTAAGAATGTTTTTCTCTTTTTCGATTTGAGCAAGCTCTTCAAAATGTCTTTGCGACTGAAGATCGCGCTTGTCTTTTCTATGTTTAGAACCTTTGCTCTTAGTTTTAGTTGTTAGTCTAGCAAGAGTCTCTTTAATTTGTTTTGAAACATCTTCTTCTTTAACCTCTTGACGAATAGGTCTAGCAGCAGGTCTTTTCTTCTTGTCGAAAGGAGGTCTTTTAGCTCCAACTACACCTGGTTGTCCTGGTTTAGCAGCAGTGTTAATATCAACTTTGCCGTCAACTTTCTTAATTCTCTTACGCTTCTTTCTAGGATCGCCAGAGGCAGCTGTTGCTTCGCCTGGTTTAGCACCTGTTCGTGCACCTGGAGCTTGTTTAGCATCGCCTTCGGCACCTGGTTTTTTAGCAGCGTCTTTATAGCGAGCTTTTTTGTCGTCTTTACGTTGCTTGTCGCGTTCTTTACGTTCGTCTTCTTTCTGCTTTTTAGTTTTCTTAGCAGGACGAGTTTTTGAGTTAAGAGCATCAAGGTCGATTTTACCAACAACCTTTACTGTGTCTTTAACTACATGCGAATCTGTTGAAAAAGTTTCTGGTGTTTGAGGTTTGTCCACTTTTTTAACTTCCTCTTTTACCACCTTTGTTGTTTTTTCAACAGGAGTTGCATCAACAGCTTTTTTCTCTGTTTTTACAACTTCTACTTTTTTCTCTGTTTTGATTATCTTTTCTACTTTAGTTTCAGACTCCTTTTTGATATCTTCCTTTTTAACAGAAGGCTTTTCTGCTTTAGGCGTTTTCATAACTTCCTTAGCAGGCTTTTCTTCAGGCTTATTTTCAGGTTTCTGAGCAGGTTGTTTTTTTGGATTCAAGTCAATTTTACCCACAACCTTTAATTCAACATTATCCTTAGGTTTAGAAGCTATAAAATTATCATTAGGCTTAATATTACCTTTAATAATAACCTCTTTTTCTTCTTCTTTTGGAGTTACTTCTTTTTCTGGTTCAATAGAAACAGTCTCTTTAGTATTTTTAAGAGATATGTTTTTCGATTTGTTTTTAAGATTAAGGTCTGAACCATACTCTTTTAAAAGAAGATTATATTGTTCACTACTAATCTTATTGTTTGGACTGTTATCCAAATTGGCACCTTTTGAATTCAGAAAATCAACGATGGTTGATAAACCAACGTTTAACTCTCTTGCTACTTTACTTATTCTAGTTCCTTTATTGCCTTCAGTCATATTCGGAGCTTTCGCTATTATGTTTCAAAAAATCAGTTCGCTAAGTTAATCATATTATTCTATTCAAACTCAGCTTTTATTATATTAATTACCTCTTGGATCGTCTCTTCCTCTAGGTCTGTACGACGAATTAGTTCTTTTGGAGACTTCTCTAGAACGCTCTTAGCTGTATCGCAACCAATAGCTTTTAAAGCGTCAATAATCCATTGTTCTATTTCGTCAGAGAATTCGTCAAGATCGATATCTTCTTCAGATTCTTTTTCGTCTTGAACTCTGTAAACGTCAATTTCGTATTCCGTTAATTGACTAGCGAGTTTTATGTTTAATCCTCCCTTACCAATAGCTAACGAAATTTCGTTTGGCTGTAGGTACACTTCTGCTTTTTGCAACTCTTCGTTAATTTTGCATGAAGTGATTTTAGCAGGATTTAAAGCACGCTGTATATATAATTGAATATTGTTTGTAAAGTTAATAACGTCTATGTTTTCGTTACGAAGTTCTCTAACAATACCATGAATTCTTGATCCTTTCATACCAACACAAGCTCCTACAGGATCTATGCGCTCATCGTATGATTCAACAGCAACTTTAGCTCTTTCTCCAGGAACGCGAACAATTTTTTTGATTGTAATAAGCCCGTCGAATATTTCTGGTACCTCTTGTTCGAAAAGTCTTTCAAGGAAAACAGGAGCAGTTCTCGATAATACAATAAGTGGAGTGTTGTTTTTCATCTCTACTTTAATTACCGCAGCTCTTACATTATCGCCTTTTTTGAAGAAGTCGCTTGGAATTTGCTCTGTTCTTGGAAGAACAAGTTCGTTTCCTTCGTCGTCAAGAATTAGGATCTCTTTTTTCCAAACCTGATAAACTTCACCAGTTATAATGTTTCCTACTCTCTCTTTGTAAAGGTTAAAAACATTTCCTTTTTCTAATTCAAGAATTTTAGACGATAAGTTTTGTCTAAGAGCCAAAACCATTCTTCTACCGAAATCGACAAGTTTTACTTCGTCGGTTACTTCTTCGCCAACTTCGTAGTCTTCGTCAATTTTGCGAGCCTCAGTTAAGGAAATCTGTAGGTTGTCGTCTTCAAAATCTTCGTCGGCAACCACTTCACGGTTTCTCCATATTTCGAAGTCGCCCTTGTCAATATTAATAATAACATCAAAGTTCTCATCAGTACCGTATTTTTTTAACAGAAGATTTCTGAAAACGTCTTCTAAAATACGCATCATAGTTGCACGATCTATGTTTTTAAGCTCTTTAAACTCTGAAAAAGTGTCGATCAAATTGATGTTGTCCATGTTATATTAGTCTAAATGTTTTTATTTAAAAGAAACAATCACTTTTGTTTCTACTTCGTTCATCTTAAATGTAGGGGTTTGTGTAACTTCTTGTTTTTTCTTTTTACCTTCAACTTTAACCATTTCAGTATAAGTAATAGTGAATGAGTCGTCGGTAATGTTAGTTAAAACACCTTGATACTTTTTTCCGTCTTTACATTTTACTTCAATCTCTCTGTCAATATTTTTGAAGTATTGTTGTGGAACTCTAAAAGGGAGTTCAAGGCCAGGAGTCGATACCTGTAACTCAAAATCCTCAACTTCTCTATCTAAATTTCCTTCGATTGCTCTACTAATTTTTACGCAGTCGTCAATAGAGAAACCGCTAAGGCTATCTACAAAAACAGAAATCCTATTCTGAGAGTCAATTTTAAGTTCTGCTATAAATTGTTCATCATCAGTTAGTTCCTTT
>JAFGOQ010000077.1 GCA_016926405.1 Bacteroidales bacterium | reverse complement strand
GAACGATGTTAAAGCTCCAGATGTTCTTTTGTTAAAATTGATAAAGGGAACAAATGTATCTCCAAAGTTAAATACTTGGCGCTTGATGATGAAAAACGTTTATGCCACAGGTGGATATCAAATTAATTCTGATGGTTTCTTCTTGGATTTACTTTATCAGGACGACAAAACTGGATCTAAAGTAAATTATATACCTGCTGGAAATTTGAATAAGAAAATATTAATGCAGATTTTAGGTTTTGATAAACTTAATATGCAGGGATATCCAACACCAGATGCTATTTTTGATTATGTTGAAGGGGTTACTGTTATGTCGTCTAATGGACGTATTTTTCTTCCTAGTTTAGAGCCTTTTGGACAGGATGTTTACGATAAATTTGATGACCCTAATCTAGCTAAGAAATATGCTTTTACCGAGTTGTATGATTCAACTATAACAAAGGCAAAGGAGCAAACAGGAAAAAATAAATTCCTTATTGTTGGTTCGTTTAAATCATCTGCTGGTTCTGATATTCAGCTTAATGCAATGAATGTTCCTAAAGGATCGGTAAAAGTATCTGCTGGTGGTATCCAGTTAATAGAAAATATCGACTATACTGTTGATTATACTTTGGGTCGTGTTAAGATTATTAATCCCGCATATTTAGAGTCTGGTTCGCCGTTGAAAATTTCAATGGAGAATAATTCGCTATTCAATATTCAGACAAAAACATTAATGGGATCGCATCTTAATTATCAGGTGAACGACGATTTTAATATTGGTGGTACGATTATTAGTCTTTCGGAACGTCCATTAACACAAAAGGTTGATTTTGGTAATCAGCCTATTCATAATGTCCTTTGGGGATTAAATACTTCTTATAAAACAGATAGTAGATTTTTAACAAAGCTTGTTGATAAAATTCCTTTTATTGAGACCAAAGAGATGTCCAATCTTAACCTTGTTGGTGAGTTTGCTCAGTTTAACCCAGGTACTTCAAATGCAGTAGGATCGTCCGGTACAACCTATCTTGACGATTTTGAAGGTGCAGAAACTTCAATAGGGATGGAGAATAGATTTGAGTGGTATTTGTCGAGTATTCCCCAATTACAGCCATCATTATTTCCTGAAGCTTCTGAGAATGATTTAAAGACAGGGTACAATAGAGCTCTTTTGTCGTGGTATAATATCGATCCTGTTTTTCAACGTGACGAATCGCTTACCCCATCACATATTCGTTCTGACGACGATCAGCAATCAAACCATTTTGTTCGTGAGGTATATGAGCAAGAGCTTTTTCCAGCAAAGGAATCGCAAAATTACGAGATTAATAGAGTTAGTACTTTTGATATTGCTTATTATCCAGAAGAGAGAGGCCCTTATAATTTCGATACTTCTTCTTCTACCGTTTCGGCAGGATTAAATTCTAATGGTTATTTGGCAAATCCTGTTACACGTTGGGCTGGTATTATGCGAAAGCTAATGTCTAATAATTTTGAACAATCAAATGTTGAGTACATAGAGTTTTGGCTTATGGATCCTTTTGTATACGACCCTACTCATAAAGGTGGAGATATGTATATAAATCTAGGTAATATTTCTGAAGATATTCTTAAAGATTCGCGTAAAGCATACGAAAATGGATTGCCAAAATCGGCTATTGTTGTTGATGTCGATACTACTGTTTGGGGGCGTGTTCCTAGCAAGCAGTCAATTACAAATCACTTTGATAATACTGCAGGATCAAGAGATTTTCAGGATATTGGTTTAGATGGTTTAAATAATACTGACGAAAAGACTTTTTATTCAGACTATGTTAACTACGTTTCTACTAATGTAGGAAATCAGGCTATTAAAGATTCGTTAATTAACGACCCTTCTGGTGATGATTTTCGCAGTAGTAGGGGAGCTGAACAGGATGAATTGTTAATGAATGTAATTAATAGGTATAAATATTTTAATAATCCACAGGGTAATTCACCCGAGGGATTAGGATCTTCTAATTCTTCATCGTCGATGCCTGATAAAGAAGATATTAATAATGATAATACCCTGAGTGAAGTTGAGGCATATTATCAGTATAAAATAAAAATTAGACCAGAGGATCTGAATCTTAACAATAAATTTATTACTGATATTGCCGAAAATAGTACTCATAAACTTCCTAATGGAAAAACGGAAACGGTAAAGTGGTATCAGTTTAAGATTCCAGTTTCGGAGTTTGATGGTAAGTATGGTCCAATAGATGATTTTACCTCTATTAGGTTTATGCGTATGTTTCTTAAAGGTTTTGATAAGAAAATTGTTATGCGTTTTGCATACTTTAAACTTGTTAGAAGCGAATGGCGTAAAATAGATCGTTCGTTTTCTGAAGGTCATGAGGGGTTATCGACCCCAGAAACGTCGGGAACAGGTTTTGTTATTTCTACTGTAAGTATTGAGAAAAATGGTAATCGAGCATCAATTCCTTATGTTTTACCTCCAGGAATTGAGCGTGAAAAAGATTATACAACAAATCAGACAATTAGACAAAACGAACAATCGTTATCTATTAAAGTTGACGATTTAAAAGATGGCGATGCTAAGGCTATATATAAGAATACAAGTTTCGATATTCGTTCGTACGAGAAATTGCTTTTAGAAGTTCATGCCGAGGCGTTACAAAATCAGACTTTAAATGATAATGATTTAAGTCTGTTTATTCGCTTGGGTTCCGATTTTAAAGACAATTATTACGAGTATCAGATTCCTCTGAAGGTAACTGATGAAGGAGCTAACGTTGCCGAGAAAATTTGGCCTATTGAGAATCAGTTGAATGTCGCTCTTTCTAAGTTTGCCGATATTAAGTTGGCGCGTAATAGAGCTTTGAAAATTGATCCTAATGTTACATATACAACTCGTTATACTTTAAAAGATGGCGATAACTTTGTAAGTATTGCGGGTAATCCAACATTGGCCGATATACGAACGTTAGTTATTGGAGTTCGTAATCCAGCTCAAAATATTAATACTGTTACTACCGACGATGGATTGCCAAAATCTGCCGAAATTTGGGTTAATGAGTTCCGTGTTGCTAACCCTGACGAATCGGGTGGATGGGCAGCTACTGGACGATTAACAACAAAGCTTGCCGATTTTGCAACAATTTCGTTGGCAGGATCTATAACTATGCCAGGCTTTGGTAGTATAGAGAAAAAAGTTCACGAGCTTTCAAAAGATAAAACATATTCGTACGATGTAGCTACAAACTTTAGATTAGGTAAATTTTTCCCTGATAATCTTAAGGTAAGTATGCCAATGTTTATTGGTTTTTCGCAAGGTTTTATTAATCCAAAGTACGATCCTGTAAATACAGATATTCTTTTGGAAGAGTCGTTAAAAAATTATTCAACAAAGGCTGAAAAGGACTCTATCCGTTTTTTAGCTCAGGATTTTACCGAGCGTAGAAGTATTAACTTTTCAAATATTCAGGTGAATAAAACATCGAAAAAACCTATGTTTTACGATCCTGCTAACTTTTCGTTAAATTATTCGTTTAATTCGCAGTTTCATCGCGATATTAATACAATGTTTAACTATTCTAAGAATTACCGTGGTGGATTCAGTTATATATATAATATGCGCAATAAGCCAGTGTATCCTTTTAGAAAAATTAAACCTTTAAAAAGTAAGTATACAAGGCTAATTTCCGATTTTAATATTGGATTGTTGCCATCGCAATTTTCATTCAGAACAGATTTAACCAGACAGTATAACGAGGTTAAGTTTAGAAATATATCACAACCTGATTTAAATATGCCAATTTCTGTGAATAAAGATTTCCTTTGGAATAGAAATTATACTTTGAAATGGGATTTAGCTCAATCACTTTCTTTCGATTATAAGGCTAATGTTAAATCGAGAATTGCTGAACCAGATACTCTTTTTGGATATGTTAATAGAGATGTTTATGCCGAGGAATATAATCATTGGAAAAATGTTGTGTGGAACAGTATATTAGATGGTGGCGATCCTGTTCAATATTATCATTCATTGGATTTAAATTACCGATTACCTATTAATAAAGTTCCAGGTTTAGATTTTATTTCTGCTAATGTTAGTGTTAATACTTCCTATAGTTGGGATTTTGTTCCTGTTACAAGTGATACATTGAATTTTGGGAATAAAATTCAAAATTCATCAGTTTTACAAGCTAATACTCAGTTAAATATTGTGAAGCTATACAATTATGTTGGTTTCTTGAAGAAGATTAATACTGATTTTGATAGAATTGGAACAGCAAAAAAGAATAAGAAAAAAATATCTGTTGATTATACTCAAGAGAAGATTAATTTTAATGGTAGATCACGAAAATCAATCAAACATAACTTAAAAACAACAAATATAACAGTTGATGTTTTTGCCGAAAATGGTTTAAAAATTGATAGTCTAGATTTCTCTGTTGTAGATAAAAATACAGTTCGTGTGAAATTGTTTGAGGAGTCGAAAAACTGTAAAGTTGTTGTTAAAGGTAAAGTAGATGAGAAGCAAAATATTATTTCGCTTTTAGCAAAAGGAATGGTTAGAATATTGATGGGTGTTCGAGAAGTTCGTGCATCGTATTCTGTTAATGAAGGTACTTTTGTTCCTGGTTATAATAAAAGTTCAAGTTGGTTTGGTATGTCGGGAGATGCGCCAGGTGTTCCTTTTATTCTTGGATGGCAAGATAAAGGTTTTGGACAGACTGCAGTGAATAACGGATGGATTACTAATGATCCTTATTTCAACAGCTATTATAGCATGAATCATAATCAATCGTTAATGTTACGTTCGAGAATTGAGCCTCTTAATGGGTTTAGAATTGATTTAACGGCTTCACGCAATTACTCAAAAAATTCGAAAGAGTTGTTTAACGGAGGCGGACAGGTTGGTGGTGCTTTCTTCGATGGAAATTTCTCTATCTCTACAGTATCATTTGCAACAGCTTTTGAGCATCCTACAGGCGATAATAATTACCATTCTGATGCTTATGAATTATTTAAGAATTATCGTAAGATTATTTCAAATCGTCAGGCAAACAATTTTATAGCTCAAGGTAAGACTTTCGAAAATGGTGCAATCAATCCAAATAATATTGATGCTGAAGGCTATCGCGAAGGATTTAGCTCTAGTTCGCAAGAGGTTGTATTGCCAGCGTTTCTAGCTGCATATACTGGTAAGGATCCAAATAAAGTTGGCTTAGGATTATTTAAAAATATTCCGCTTCCAAACTGGAAACTAACGGCAGATGTTTTAAAAACATTCTATCCTTTAAAGAAAAATTTACGCACATTTAATATTACTCACTCTTATTCGTCGGTATATTCTATCGGTAATTTTAGTCAGAATTCTGTATATTATGAAGATGAATTTGGTGTTGTTCGTGTTGATTTAGATAAGCTCGATGCACAGAGAAACATGCCTTCTGAAACTCTTGTTTCAGGTGTTTCGTTGAATGAGAAATTTGCTCCATTTATTGGTTTCGATTTGTCAACAACAAATAACTTAACTGCTAGATTTGCCTATAATAAGGCACGTAATATTACTTTTGGATTGGCTAATAACCAAATGATAGAGGATTATAATAAAGAGTATGTTATAGGTTTAGGGTATCGTTTTGATGATCTTTCGTTTATTTTTAAATCGTCATCAAATAGTAAACTTATGAAGAGTGTTTTAAATTTAAAAGCCGACTTCTCTATTAAAGACAATATCAATATTATACGTAAATTAGCCGAAGATGTTAAAGATATAACAGGTGGACGTCGTTCGTTTTCGTTACGAGCAACTGCTGATATGGTGATTTCCAGTCAGTTAAACCTTATCTTTTATTTTGAGCGCAAGTCGGAAAATCCTTATGTTTCAAATAGTTATGATATGTCTAACACCCAAGTGGGTTTTACATTAAGATTTAATCTGTCGCAATAGTGGTTTTAACAAAAAATAATTACTTTTGACATATATTGTAAATAAAACGAATTTAAATAAATAAAAGTATGAACGTTCCTCAAGATTTAAAGTACACAAAGGATCACGAATGGGTTCGTGTAGAAGGCGATATCGCTATTGTTGGTGTTACAGACTTTGCTCAAGGTGAGCTTGGTGATGTTGTTTTTGTTGAAGTAGAAACTGAAGGAGAAACTCTTGATAGAGAAGAGGTTTTTGGAACTATTGAGGCTGTAAAAACAGTTTCTGATATGTTTATGCCTATTTCTGGTGAGATTTTAGAATTCAATGCTTCGTTAGAAGATGCTCCTGATACTGTAAATAAAGATCCTTTCGGAAATGGTTGGATGATTAAGGTGAAAATGAGTGATCTTTCTGAAATTGAAGAGTTATTGTCTCCAGAGCAATATTCTGAGATTATTAAAGGTTAATTATTATAAGATTGTTAAAGCCTCGCTTGCGGGGCTTTTTCTGTTTTTACACATTTGTTTTTATGAAGGATTTTAAGATATATTACGAGATTGATGCTTCAACAGAAGATGTTTGGAATGCATTTACTAATCCAGTTGCTATTGCTCTTTGGACTGGTTATCAGCCTGTTTTTTCGCTTGAACCAGGTTCGGAATTTGAGCTTTGGGAAGGTGATATTTGTGGTCAAATATTATCTGTTAATCCAGGTAAAGAGCTAGTACAGAAGTGGTACTTTGGCGATCAGGAAGAAGATTCAATTGTTACTATTAAAATTCATCCAGATAAATCGGAAAGTTGTAAAGTTGAAGTTCGTCATTCCAATATTCCTGACGATGATTACGATGATATTGTTGAGGGCTGGAAAGAGTATTATCTTGGTGCAATTGCCGATTTTGTTGAGGAATAACTATTCTAAAACAGAGCTTTTAATTCCATCGACGAAGTATGAATCATCTTGTTATCAGGAATATTTCGTCCTTGGTAATTTATGGTTAAATATAGATATTTCGATAATTTCTGACTTACATTAACTCCTATTACCAAATTGTTTCCTGGTTTTAGTGATTCTAACATTTCGTATGCAATAGGTGTCGACGAATCGGCATTATAGTTTAATTGTATATAATCTAATTTAAATTCTATAAAACCTCTGCTTTTGACATTTTTATAGGTCGATCCTATGCTCCAAGTGTATTCTTCAGATTGTTCTGATCCAATATAATTCTCT
>JAFGOQ010000076.1 GCA_016926405.1 Bacteroidales bacterium | reverse complement strand
ATATTGAGTTGATTCAGTAGCTCAGCTGGTAGAGCACATCACTTTTAATGATGGGGTCCTGGGTTCGAACCCCAGCTGAATCACTTTAAAAAAAGGCCGCAATTATTTAATTGCGGCCTTTTTTTGTCCTAAGAATATTTTATAGAATAAATCTATCGCAAATAGATATTGTTTTTTTGTTCTTTAGGTGCCTATAAAAATACTATCGAGTACGAAGGGATTTTAAGAATAAGATTAGTTTAAAAAAGCTTTACAATTTAGCACGCCTAATTAAACAATTACATGATCAGAATGTATATTTATTAAAGAAGAAGTAAGATTTATGATTCTCCTTCTAATTAGTAATATTCATATTTGATTATAGAGCAAAAAAAAAGAGGATTTACATCCTCTTCAATATTGCTTTATTAATCTTTTTAACAAATCCTGGCCCATTATATATGAAACCTGTATATACTTGCAGTAAGGTAGCTCCTGCGTCAAGTTTCTCTATAGCATCTTCAACCGAATTAATTCCTCCAACACCAATTATTGGCATCTTTCCACCTGTATTTTCAGATAAATATCTAATAACTTCAGTTGATCTTTTAGAGATTGGAGAACCACTAAGTCCACCATTACCTATTTCGGTTAATCTCTTTTTTGATTCTAATAAAGAATCTCTAGAAACAGATGTATTTGTCGCTACAACCCCGTCGATAAGTGAATCTGTATACAACGAAATAATGTCGTTTAGTTGATTGTTATTTAAATCGGGAGATATTTTCAGCAAGATAGGTTTACGAATATCTTTAGCAGCACGAATTTTAATCAACTCGTTAATTATTTTGTCTAAAGAATCCTTATCCTGCAATTTTGTAAGATTAGAAACATTAGGACAACTAACATTTACAACAAAATAGTCGACACAGTCATACAAATGAGTAAATGCATATTTATAGTCGTTTACAGCATCTTCGTTTGTTGTCTTTGTATTTTTACCAATATTTCCACCAAGGATAATTTTAGAAGGTAGCTTATTAATATTTTTTACCGCATTTAGTACACCCTTATTATTAAATCCCATGCGATTAATAAGAGCAGAATCGCTTTTAAGACGAAACATTCGAGGTTTAGGATTCCCCGATTGAGCCTTCGGTGTAACAGTACCTATCTCAATAAATGAGAAGCCAAATAATGAGAAGGGATTGTAAATCTCAGCATCCTTATCGAAGCCGGCAGCAAAACCAACAGGGTTGGCAAATTTAATTCCCAAAAACTCTCGCTCAAGCTTTGGCGACGAAATGGTGTAAAATTGCTTTAATAAATACGATAATCCAGGTATAACAGAAACAACCTTCATAAATTTAACAATTACATGATGAATTGTCTCTGGCTGAATCTTAAAAAGAATCGGTCTAATAAAAGTCTTATACATTTTAGTTTTTGAACAAAGATAATAGAGAGAAATGGAATTCGATTATCAATTACAAAAATTAATTTGCCGATGAGAATTCTTTAAAAGTACCATCAGTGTAAAATATAAGCACTTTCTCTATAATTTTCTCCTTCGATGAATTCTCAGAGACTTTATCTGACGATATATTACTTAGAAAATCTTTATTATTAGACTTTTGAGTGTCAGTAATTATAGCATCCACTTTTTGTGGTTTAGATGAAACTACTGTTTTATGAATATTATAGTTACCAGAAAAAAGGTCTCCAGAATCAGAAGATAAAGCCGAAGAACTTGCTGTTTTATTTTCTCCCGATATCATTTCTCCTTCACCAGATATAAGCCAACGAGAATTAATCTCTGGATATCTGTTAGTTAGCTTCATAATAAAATCAACACTCGGGTTGTTACGACCATTTACTATGTGAGAGATACTAGATTTTTGTATTCCTAACTCGTCGGCAAAACTAGCTGAGTTTAAACCTGTATATTTTATTATCTCTTTAATTCTATCTTTCATATTGCTTAAGATTACATAATGCAAATATAAACATTTGTAAATAACATCCAAACAAACACGTTTACAAAAATTCGACCCAAACAAACATGTGTCTTTTACATTTGTAACCTATACATATTAACTAATGTTTCCTGTTGTATTTGTTACAACTGTATACTATTTTGTCTGCTTTTTACAATAATTGCTAGACTCTTAGTGTTCTGAGACTTATAAAGATGTTTTTATATGAATTTATAATTCAATTATATAGCTGTATATTGCTGATTTAATGAGCTTTATACTTATGCGCAAATCCCTTTGATTATAATATCGTCAAATATGGTTTTGTTTTTTAATTTCATAGTTTAATTAAAAGTATATAATTAACTGATTGAACGTGTATTATAGATAAATATAAACGCAATGAATATTAGCGTAAAAATGTAAACATTTCAGCAAAAATCAGTTGATAAAGTTAAATTCCTCTAGAATTTTCATTCCGTTTAGTCTTTTAAGAGCTTTATGAGGATTTTTATAAAGAATTTAACCACTTTTTAAGGAGAAAATACGAAAAACAGCTCCTATCCTACTTTTATTAGTTTTTAGGAGAAATATTGTTAATAACTAAACACAAGCAGTAGCTTAATAACAAATATTAATACTAAACCATTAAGTTTACGTTTGTGTATTTTCAACATGTATCATTTTTTAATATTATATACACTTGTGTACTTATGTAATCTCATTAATTCTATACTTGTGTTCAATATTGTAAATCATTACTCGGTTTTTCACCTGTTAATTATTATGTTTACATCACTAACCCGTACCTTTAAAAACTAATGCAATGTTAGGTTATGTCATATTGACAGTTACTTTATATAATGGTTATTATAAGCACTATACAATGTGAGTAAATAGTGTTTTATTCAATTGTTGAGGATAATTGTTTACTCTGAGAAGGGAACTATTGAATAGCAGATATATAAGAATATTTATAATTGGTAGACGACTAAAATAGGCTCATAATTAACCTATTATTATGCTTAATTGATATAGCATAAATAGCTATTCCAACCTTAAAGCGTCTAATAATGAAGACAAAAGCAACATTACTCCTACTTTTTATAATCGAAAAATGGCTTTTAACTACTAATAAAGAATTACTGAGTAATTAGCGAAGTTTAATGGAAAGTATGAATGGATCTCTTTTATTGTCGCCATTCAACAAATAAAAGAGCATTTATATATTTTAGTATTTAAAATAAGTGCTATAATAAATACAAGCAGGACGCAATAAGAAAACTTGAATCTACCTGTTTTAGCAGTATGTACTATATTAACTACAGTATAATATGGATGAATAAATGTATACTACTAATATCTTAGAGCTTCGAAACGCTTAATTATCAAGCGGTTTACATCAGTATACATATGTATAATATACATAATCATCGCATAATGTACATTTGTAATATGTTGTTTCTGCAGAGAATTACAATTGTATTCTGAAAATAAACGACAAAAATCGTATTTACAATTGTAAAAAGAAGCAAGTAAACCTATAAGCCAGGTCCTGTATTGCCTAAGCAACCCTTATCATTTATCTAACTCGACCTACCCCCCGACTCAAGCGAGCAGCCTTAAAACGCCGGTATACATGGTCTTTCACCTCGTTAGCCAAACAACTATCTGTATCGCTACAAATATTGGTAAGCTCTTACCTCACCTTCTCACCCTTACCTTTACTAGAAAGGCGGTTTTTTTCTTCTTTGGTACTATGCCCTCACGAACATCTCTTATTTCAAGAGAACGATGCCCTTTGATGCCTGGACTTTCCTGTGTTTACCATTGTAAACACCGATAAGGCGGTCTACTTGCGCTGCAAATGTAGTATATTTTTATTAAACTCAGTTATTCTATTCAATTTGTATTGATTATTTTTCAATCACTATATTTTTCGACCATCAAACAACAATTTATACTGCCCAACCCTATTATTTACAATAAAACTGTGTTGCGTTTTTTTTACCTGCCATAAAAGCAATAATAGCTGAGATAATTACGGGTGTTTTATTCCGAATAGATTCTCACGGAGTTAAATCTGCTGTAATAAGCATGCAATATCCATAAATACAATATTTTACATCAACAAACTCACTGTACAGAAATATTACACATCTATCATATTTTGGTACAAAAATGCAATAAACCCCAATTTTTTCAGAAATTCACTCTTTTTATAGTCACCACATTACTATAAAATTTAAAGTCTATAAAAAATCCCCGACCAAATATTGATCGAGGATTTATTCTATGCCAAAGCAAATGCTTCTCTATTTTCTTATTATTACCATTGTTGCCCCGTAACCATACTCTTTAAACGAAGCGTCTTGATATTTATACTTAGCATATTTTTTATCAAGCTCTTTGGTTACTTCCATTTTTAACTTTCCGTTACCTACTCCATGAATAAAAACTACACGTTTAGTATTTCCGTTAATAGCTCCTTTCATAGAAGTTTCGAATCGAGCCATTTGAATATCTAATATCTCTCTGTTTGAAAGCTTTTTATAATTATCGGTAATCGACTCAATATGCAAATCAACCTCTTCGAGTTCGGCATTTGGAGCTTTTAACTTTAACGATGGCTTTGTCTCACCTGCTTGTTTCTCAATATCTTTTTGCGTCAGTTTATCTAATGCCTCCTCAATAGTTTTATCCTTATTTATTTTAATAAGTAAGGCATCGGTATCCAAATAGTTATTCGGTGCAAAACCATTTCCTCTGGCAACCTGTATCGATTTAATTCTTACAGTTTCGATAATTGGATCTTTCTTTTCGTACTTATAATCTTTAAAACTTATAATCTGAATAAAGAAACTACGATTATCGTTAAAGAAATCGCGATCGAGATCTGCAATAAGCTCCTGCTCGCCTTTATCGCACATTCCCGATTGTAATAACTGAATCTGATTAGGGTTTATTTCGGTTGCAATGTGGTAAAGTGTATGCCACGATGTGTCGTTAATAAAATGCAGATTAACCTTCTGATCTACCTTCGAAAGAGCCAAATACATACCCTCTTCTCTAATAACCTGAGGTTCAGAATTCTCTTTACGGTAAGCCTCTTTAAAATCCATTACATCAAAATCCTGCTCGGCCAACTCACGACGAACCGACTCTTTAAGCTTGTCGATATCAATCTCTTCGTGTTCCTCAAACGATGGTGTATCTTCTTTTGCAAAAAACACATCGTTAGGATTATCCATCACTAAATCGGTTATCATAACAGGTGTTTCAAACTGGTTATCGCCTAATACCAAAGCAATATCTTTTCCCTGAAAACCAGTTATAATACCACCTCCAACATCGTTTAAAAACTTTACCTTATCTCCTATTTTATATCTCATTTTTCTTGTTTTATAAGCCTTTGAATACAAAAATAGTTATTTTTGTCGCCTTATTACGGGATAAAAGATTTAAAAAATGGAATTAAAAGAAAAGATTGCCTCACTCAGAATATTGGATTATAATTATAATCTGCCAGACGACAAAATTGCAAAGTATCCGCTTAAGCAAAGAGGCGATTCTAAACTTTTGTTTTTCAATAATTCGAAAATTAACGACGGTTATTTTAGAGATTTACCTCAGATTTTACCCGAAAAATCGCTTCTTATTTTTAACAACACAAAAGTTGTTCGCGCAAGAATGGAGTTTTTTAAAGCTACTGGTGCACGCATAGAAATTTTCTGCCTTGAACCTGTTACTCCGTCGGACTATCAGTTAATTTTTAACGCCACTCAACAGTGTACTTGGAACTGTATTGTTGGAAATGCTCGTAAATGGAAAGATGACGATCTTGTAAAAGAGATTGAAATTGATGGTAAGAATATTACTATAAAAGCAAGTAAAGCTAATGATTTTGTCGACACTAATAACATTATTATTTCGTGGAACGATAGCTCTTTTTCGTTTGGTGACATTCAGGAAGCTATAGGAAAAATCCCTATTCCTCCTTATTTAAACCGAGACTCAGAAGAGAGCGACAACAAAACTTACCAAACTGTTTATTCAAAAATTAAAGGTTCGGTTGCTGCACCAACAGCCGGTTTACACTTTACCGACGAGATGATTGATAGGCTAAAAATCGATAATCACTCAACCGACGAGGTTACTTTGCATGTTGGAGCTGGTACTTTTAAGCCTGTAAAGTCGGATATTATTGGCGACCACCCTATGCACACCGAACATTTTGTTGTTGAGCTTAGTACAATAAAAAATCTACTTGCGAATATAGGTAGTATTATTTCGGTTGGCACAACTTCGGTTAGAACAATTGAAACTTTATACTGGTTAGGAGTTATGGCCATAGAGAATGAACTTACCGAATACCCTTTGCTACGCCAGTGGAGAGCATACGAACTAAATCAAAACTATACAACTAAAGAATCGCTTGAGGCATTAGTTAGTTTTATGGAGAAAAAACAGATGACAAAAATTAACGGAGCAACACAAATTATTATTGCTCCTGGATATAAATTCAGAGTTATAAGAGGTCTTATTACAAATTTTCATCAACCACAAAGTACACTACTTTTACTTATATCGGCATTAATTGGCGATAAATGGAAAGATATTTACAGCTATGCTCTGGAGAATAATTATCGTTTTTTAAGCTACGGCGATAGTTCGCTTATTTTAGCTTAACAAAAAAATAATCACACTGTAAAAAATGCAGTGTGATTATTACTCTAATAAATAATCTACTTTAATCATTCTACTTATCGCCTATTATTGCTTCTACTACAATTGCTAAAACAGCCGATATTGCATAACCCAATATTACTCCTAAAAGAACACACAAGACACCATACAATATGTTATCGGGGCTTATCCATAGCCACGAAAAATATATAGCAAAAGATACCGAGGCTATCTTAATTAAGATTAAAAAAACATCTAATGCTGTGTATTTCTTTTTCATCGCCGCTCCTCCACTTATCAATTTATACATGTAACGAAATTACTAGCAATGTGTTTTATCTTTATTGTTAATTGTTATAATTTTTACAACAACGCCATTATTATGTTGTTGTATACTCTGTTTACGAAGATTAAAATAGATCGATTTTAATCATTTATTATTGAAGTAATCGTTTATTTTATTATCGCAAATAACTCATATAGACTCAAGTTAGATTAACAAAATGTATTTATAATACATTTCAATCTAGTGAACTAAACAGAATTTATTTTGGCTATGTCATCTAAAATGGTTGGTTGTGTAATCATCTGCTGATTTAGCTCTTAGAAGTATAGTCAAAGAATCTATATCCATATTAAATTCGTCTAGACATCTGTACCACGATAAGTAGTTGTCTAAATATTTTGTTGCCACTCCATTGAACCTTCTCATCCATTCTTTTAATCTACTGTGGTAGGCATTTACATTTTTAATATGTACAATATCCTTTTTAACTATTTCGCCCCTTGATAAATTCAAGCATCCATGGCGTATATTATTTTCACTAGTAAATTTCTTGTAAACAGATTTACTGTCACTACACAAAAGAGAATCCCTTTGATAGAACCCCTATCAAACCATCGCTTAACTCTTTTGAATTAAAGCGATTTAGGATTTTGTCATAAGTATTTTGCGCTCTATCTCTACCAATAAATACACAAACTTGTTGGT
>JAFGOQ010000075.1 GCA_016926405.1 Bacteroidales bacterium | reverse complement strand
TAAAGACTGTTTGTTTCATAAATCATGAGTTTTACCCATGATACGAGTAAAAATAAAAAAGGTTCTACCTTATTAGAGAACATAGCCTACATCTTAAATCGTAATTTCCCTATCTTGCACAAAATTTAAAGCAACACAACATTGAGATATTTTATCGACATATCGTACAAAGGAACAAACTACCGAGGGTGGCAACGACAGCCAAATGCTGTTTCTGTGCAAGAGGTTTTCGAAGAACGACTTTTCTCATTGCTAAAAGCCGAACCAATGCTATGGGGTTGTGGACGTACCGATGCCATGGTTCATGCCAGCCAGTTTATTATCCATTTCGATTTCGACGAAATACCTGCCGACCTTACAGATAAGCTAAACATGATTCTACCACAAGACATTGTGGTAAATAGCATAACAGCCATGCACGCCGACGCTCACGCTCAATTTGATGCAACAGAGCGAACATACGACTATTACTTTCACACAAACAAAAATGCCTATATAGCCGACACTAGCTCGTACTACAACGAGCCTAATCTAAATATTGAGGCAATGCAGCTGGCCTGCAAAGAGCTTATAAATTACTCCGATTATAGAGCGTTCTGTAAAACTCCCGACAAACACAACCACACTATATGCAATGTTTTTGATGCTACCCTCACCGACAAAGGCCACGGTAATTATCAGTTTACCATAACAGCAAATCGCTTTTTACGTGGGATGATAAGGATAATAATGTTTAATCTAATTGAAGTTGGCAAAGGCCGCCTATCGGTTGACCAATTTTCAAAATTAATAGAAGGTAAGACACCACCCAAATTCCTAAAAATGGCCTATCCACAAGGACTTTTTTTATCGAGTATAAAGTATCCCTATTTTAATGGTAAGTAGTTATTAGAACTTGAGTTACATAGTAAAATAGTAATATTGTGATTTGAGGACTTACATCTTAAATCACAATATTCTCTCTTCATTCTTCTTACATTTTACTTCACCCCTTATATTCTAAATTTCTTTAAATTCTGATAATCGAGATAATACAGAATTTTAACCGAAATATTATTATACTGCTGAGCATCTAAAGTATTCTCAAGATTTGTCAACCAGCCATTAACATTAGGATTTTCATCGTTAGTAATTGCATTCTTCCACGATAGCATAATCTGGCTGCCAGGTGCAAAATACCAAGCATAAGTTAAGTCCATATTAAAAGCATTATAATTTACGTCCTTCTGATTTCCGTATGCATCGTAACCCAACGACGCCGATAGATAACCATCGTCTTTTAAATTATAATAATCAGAATAGATAGCCTTACGCCAATAATAACGAACCCTTAAAGCCAGATACATCTTCTCGTTAAATGTGTAGTTAGCATTAAAAGTATTTGTTATGGTGGTAATGTCGCGCTTTCCAAAATCTACATTATAACTATCATCGGCAAACTCAGTAGACTCAACAAAACCAATATTATTATGGGCTAAGCTGTAGTTAAAATTATGAACAAACAGAAGCTTATCCGATGCTCTCAGACGAGGACTTATACCATACTCAAACTTCTCTATTCCGTATTCATCGGCCTGTTCAAATCGCCCATTAATATCAATAGCCAATGTCTTACGATAATCAGATGATATCCATCCGCTTAACGAATACATTTTTGGTTCAACATAAAACTTACCCCACACACGTGGCTCATAATAATCGCGAGAATTTAATATGTTAGCCCAACCATTAATACCCATCGACAGGTACGATTTATTAAGCGTTGTATTAAGACTAAAACTTGTGTGAAAATTTGTAAAAGCATTAGGATTGTGTAGATTCTCGTAGTAAAAACTTATGTTACTATTTAACGAGCGGAAAGGTCCAAAAGGCTCGTATTCCTTATATGTTAACGAAGCCCAATTGGCAATCATATTATTTCGCGAAGCGTATCCCATATCGTTTGGATTATACTTATCGTCTTCTAATTTACAAACATACGAATACATGAAATTACCTTTCACCTTACCTGCTTCTAACCTATATCGCTGACCAACTTCAAAATTGTCGTCACTAATCATACTAACATTAGCTGTTCCATGTAATCTATATTTAAGCGACTTATCTTTAACCTGAAAAACTAAAGCTGCAACATCGGAATAATAGCTATTATATGAATGAGTGTAATTGGTATTTGCAAGCGAAACATACGACTGGTTTGGCAGACTCTGATCAAAAACAATCATATTGTAATTTGTAAACCCTTGAGTTTTAAATTTTCTACGCTCATACGTTACTGTATCAACTATTTCGGCGTATGCAGCCTCAGTCATAGAGTTTAAAACACCTATCCCCAAACCTTTTGCTGTTCTACCCGATACCTTAGTGGCATTAATCATTTTTGTCTCTAAAGGATTAATATCAATGGCTTCGTTTGCCAAAAGATTATCGGCGACAGTAGATTTTAATCGTGGAGCAGAACCTATTCTTCGCGAATAAAAAATATCGCCACGACCAAATAACTCTGTCCCTTCGGTAAAAAATGGTCTGTTTTCGGAATACTTAACCTCAAAAGGCGATAGATTAAGCACTTTATCGTCCGATTTTACTTGCGAGAAATCAGGAATAAGAGTCATATCTAAAGTAAAACTCTCGGTAATACCATATTTAATATCCATACCACCAGCAACACTCTTGTCCCACTTTCCTTCGGGCGAGCTATTCATATATCCCGAGATATAAGGAGTAAACGATAACCTTACAGGCGATTTAATATCTTGAAGATTCTTAAGAACGCCATTCTGTGCCAGAAAATTATTCGAAGCAATATCGGCATAACTCCATGTATCCCACTCCTTATTTCGTTTTATGAATCTATGAAAATTCATTTTCCAATCTTTCGACTCTCCACCCGAAAATCGCAAAGCCGAAAAAGGAATCTTTATCTCGGCACACCATCCATTATCTACAATTCTTACCTTCGACTCCCATACAGCATTCCAATTACGATCTTCGTAGCTACCCGAATACTTACCATCAGTCTGAACACCTGCCGCACTAACCATGAAGCGCACTACATTAATATCGTCGTTAAAAGTATTTATCGAAATAGAGAACAGATCGGCATTATCACTCTCTCCATTATCGCGGCTTCCTACCGAGCGTAAAATACTATCAGGAGCACTATCAAACATAAATGCCGAAATATATAGAGCGTTATCAGTATAACCAATCTTAACTTCTGTTTTTTGTGTCGGTGCAACTCCATTGTAAGGTTCGTACTGTACGAAATGTGAGGCCGCCGGTAATTTCTTCCAAAAAGGCTCATTAAATTGAGCATCGATATTTGGCGATTTTTCTAACCGAGTAGCATAAAGCGATTTTACACTATGCAGAGTTACAAACGAGTTGTTCTCGGCAAAAACAGTGCAGCTTATTGTCAATAATAAGACTGCAGCAACATAGTTTGATGCAATAAATCTAAACATTAGCATATATGAATAAGAAAGTACATTGCGAATGTATTAAATTCAAAAAAAAATCTCGAACCAAATGATTCGAGATTTTGCATAAAGTGATTTTTTTATCTTAAAACTCAGATGTAAAGTGAAATTTAACATCTGGAAATTTTTCTTGAGCCATTTGTAAGGAATACATAGAGTCGGCCAAAAAGACATCTCTACCATGTTTATCGAAGGCAATGTTTGTGTACTTACGTTTCTTGAAATCTTCAAGCTGAGCCTTGTTATCACTAACAATCCAACAAGCTTTATAAATATTCACAGGCTCGTACTTACATGTTGCACCATACTCGTGTAATAAACGATATTGAATAACCTCGTACTGTAGCGCACCAACAGTTCCAATAATCTTACGACCATTAAACTTATTAGTAAACAACTGAGCAACGCCCTCGTCCATCAGCTGATCGACACCTTTAGCAAGTTGCTTATATTTCATTGGATCGCCATTCTCTACATATTTAAACATAAGTGGAGAGAAACTTGGTAACCCTTTAAATTGCAAATCTTCACCTGACGACAAAGTATCGCCAATTTTAAAGTTACCAGTATCGTGAATACCAACAATATCACCAGGAAAAGCCTCGTCGATAATAGACTTTTTCTCGGCCATAAAAGCAGTTGGTGTGGCAAACTTAAGCTTTTTACCTAGTCGAGTGTGCAGGTAGTTTGTGTTACGCTCAAATTTACCCGAACATATTTTAAAGAAAGCAATACGATCGCGGTGATTTGGATCCATATTGGCATGTATTTTAAATACGAAACCCGTAAGTGTTGATTCGTAAGGATTTACTTCACGCTGAATAGCCTGTATTGGTCGTGGTGATGGGGCAATATCGATAAAACAATCTAACAAATCTTGAACACCAAAGTTATTAAGTGCCGATCCAAAAAATACTGGTGCAAGCTTTCCATCAAGGTAATCTTGAATTTCAAATTCAGGATAGCAACCATTAACAAGCTCAAGCTCTTCACGCATTTTATCAGCAAATGGAGCAACAAATTTATCAATGGCAGGATCGTTAATATCATTAACCTTAACTACATCGCCAATTGTTTGCTTGTCTGACGAAGAAAAAAGATTAAGATTATTATGATACATATTATAAACACCCTTGAAACTTGGTCCCATACTAATAGGCCAACTAAGAGGGCGAACACTTATTTTAAGTTGTTCTTCAATCTCGTCAAGAAGCTCAAAAGGATCTTTACCATTACGGTCGAGCTTGTTTACAAAAACAATAACAGGAGTGCTACGCATACGACACACTTCCATAAGCTTAAGTGTTTGTGCCTCTACACCTTTAGCCGAGTCTACAACAATAATAACGCTATCAACAGCCGTTAATGTACGGAATGTATCTTCAGCAAAATCCTGGTGACCAGGGGTATCTAAGATATTAATTTTAACTCCTCCATATTCAAATCCCATTACCGAAGTAGCAACAGAGATACCTCTCTGACGCTCTATCTCCATAAAGTCGGAAGTAGCACCTTTCTTAATTTTATTCGATTTTACTGCACCAGCAACATGAATAGCACCACCAAAAAGCAGTAATTTCTCTGTTAATGTTGTTTTTCCCGCATCGGGATGACTAATAATGGCGAATGTTCGCCTGCGTTTTATCTCTTTTTCTAGACTCATACCCTGTGTAATTTGACCGGCAAAAGTAAGGTTTTAAAACCAAAAAAAAAACCCACTACCGTGTTGGCGTGGGTTTTAAATATTTTATTTGTTGTTTTTTAAACCACTGGTGGAGTAAAAACTCTTGTCTTAAGCTCTTTATCCATTAAGAAAAGCCCCTGTCCTTCGCCATTTATCAAACGTAAATGATCAAGAATTTCACTTACACCAGCCTCTTCTTCAACCTGTTCGTCAATGAACCATTGCAAGAAACTCTTAGTAGCATGATCGCTCTCTTTAATAGCAATATCCATTAATTCGTTTATTAGCCCTGTAACTTTTTCTTCGTGAGATAAAGTCTCCTCAAAAACATTTAATGGTCCTTCCCACGATGTCTGAACTTCGTCAATAGGTTTAAGAATAACTCTTCCTCCACGTTCGTTTAGGTATGTCATAAACCTACGAGCATGAAAGACCTCTTCCTCAAATTGAACATTCATCCAATTTGCAAAACCTGCTAAACCAATACTGCTAAAATAGTTTGACATTGACAGATAAAAATATGCCGACCAAAATTCTGCATTAATTTGATTGTTAATTGCAGCTTCTACTTTCGAATTAATCATAATTATTGTTTGTTTTAATATTTATCGTTTTATAATACTCTTTCAAAAGTACTCAATTTAGATATTATACATTAATATCACAAATATTTATATTGTTTCTGAATAAGAGTCTAATACTCTAACATAAGTGCTTTTTTCAACTCTAATAATTTCGGATTAACAGTTATCAAATGCTTATACTTATCGTCTTGCGTGTGAATCATATTATCATCTTCAGGCAACTCGCTAACCAAAACTCCTAAATCAAGCTTCGAGTTAGAAAGTAAATTCCTTAATGATTCAATAATATTAAATCGTTCGGTGTTTATTGCATCTTGCTGCCCTTGATTATTTACATAAAACTGTATGCATAAATCTTTAGTAATAGATGGCTTAGCCGATTTTAATGTAATACTAAGACGAGGACTCTCGTTCTTATACGAGTCTGCCATTTTTTCCCAAGCGACAAGCAAATCGGCTTCAGTAACAGCTTTATCGTTAAAAGAATAAGAGCTTTGCGGTTCGTTAACCTCATTATTTTCGACTACAGCAATCTCTGAATACGATGCATTTCCCGATAAAGCATCCTTAATAGAAAGTGTACTAATTTTTGATCTAGTATTACTAGTTTTAATAACAACCTTTGGCTTTGCTACAGCATTAGAAACAGTAGTACTTTTACTACTTGAGCTGCTATTAACATTAGCTACGGGAGATTTTGAAGCCGAAGAGGCTACATTTTGCTTTGATACTTGCAAAGCAGCTTCGGCCTTTTTCTGGGCTTGGAGTTTTAATCTATCAGATTTTTTTTTTTCGTCGTTAAGTATGTTACTTAACTGCATTAAAGCTATTTCTACATGAAGTCGTTTATTGTTGCTTATCCTGTACCCAGAATCTGCTTTCGAGGTTATTTCTAAAGCTCTGAACAGCCAGAACTCTTGGCACGCTACACTTTGTTCGGAATACTTTGCTTTAATGTTTTCACCTACCTCAAGTAATTTAACAGTAGTCGGATCTTTACAAACCAATAAATCACGAAAGTGAGAACTCAAACCATTTATAAAATGCTGACCATCGAACCCTTTCGATAAAATATCATCAAACTCTAAAAGAGCTGTTCGTACATCACTATTTAGAAAAGCCGAAGTTATTTTAAAATAATAATCGTAATCTAAAACATTAAGATTTTTAATAACCTCGTCATAAGTAACGTTTCCACCAGTAAAACTAACAACTTGATCGAAAATTGATAGAGCATCGCGCATTGCACCATCGGCCTTCTGAGCAATTATATTAAGGCCATCTTCGTCAAACAAAATATTCTCGCTTTGGGCAACATGCTTAAGCTGCATAACAATATCAGGAATTGTGATTCTATTAAAATCAAACACCTGGCAGCGCGAAAGAATAGTAGGAAGGATTTTGTGTTTTTCGGTTGTTGCCAAAATAAACACAGCATACGAAGGTGGTTCTTCTAGAGTCTTTAAAAAAGCATTAAAAGCCGATTGTGACAACATATGAACCTCGTCGATAATATATATACTATACTTTCCTACTTGCGGCGGTATGCGCACTTGTTCTATTAGGCTTCTAATATCATCAACAGCATTATTCGAGGCAGCATCAAGCTCGTGAATATTATATGAACGCGACTCATTAAACGAAACACACGAATCGCATGTATTACATGCTTCGGCCTTCTCGTCAAGATTCATACAATTTATTGTTTTGGCAAAAATTCGTGCATTGGTAGTCTTACCAACACCTCGAGGACCACAAAAAAGATATGCTTGTGCCAATTTTTTAGACAAAATAGCATTCTTAAGAGTTGTAGTAACACCCGATTGTCCAACCACAGAGTTAAAATCTGCAGGACGATATTTTCTAGCCGAAACAATAAATTCGCTCATAAATAATCTAAATAAATATTACGATGCACAAATATAAGATGTATAATGAGTTTATAAAATAAAAAGAGCTCGATGTTGAATATAATTAATAGTTGTTAATTTTGTTGCGAAGAAATATTAGGATTTGTTTTTAAAACAATAAAAAATCACTACTTTTGCGGTCAATAAAATTTCAAATATTTAATTAAACATTATTTATTATGGTTAATCAGTATGAAACCGTTTTCATTGCAACTCCCGTTTTGTCTGAAGTTCAGATGAAGGAAGCGGTTGAAAAGTACCGTGCCTACCTACAGGAGCATGGTGCAGAGATTGTACATGAAGAGAGCTGGGGCTTACGTAAGTTAGCTTACCCAATTCAAAAGAAGTCTACAGGTTTTTATCACCTTTTTGAGTACAAAGTAGAAGGTGAAGCAATCAAAAACATTGAGCTTCAATACCGTCGTGATGAGCGCGTACTACGTTTCTTAACGATGAAAATGGATAAGCACGCTGTTGCTTACGCGGAAAAGAAAAGAAAAAGAACTGAAAACAAGGAGGATTAAAAATGGCTCAGCAGAATCAATCAGAAATCAGATATTTAACTCCACCAACTGTAGAAGTTAAAAAGAAAAAATACTGTCGTTTCAAAAAGAACCGCATTAAGTATATCGATTATAAGGATCCAGAGTTCTTAAAGAAATTCCTTAACGAGCAAGGTAAAATTTTACCTCGTCGTCTAACAGGTACATCTTTGAAATTTCAACGTAAAGTTGCTCAAGCTGTTAAGCGTTCTCGCCACATAGCTATGCTTCCTTATGTAACCGATCTATTAAAATAATAAAGGAGGACTTGAAATGGAGGTAATATTATTACAAGATATAGCGAACTTAGGTTTTAAAAACGATATCGTTACTGTAAAGCAAGGATACGGTCGTAATTTCCTAATTCCACAGAGATATGCAATTATTGCTACAGAATCATCTAAAAAAGTTTTAGCTGAAAATCTTAAGCAAAGAGCGCATAAAGAAGAGAAAGTTAAAAATGATGCTGT